>NZ_BAAATK010000010.1:0-18384 GCF_039533365.1 Streptomyces glaucus | reverse complement strand
GCGGCGTGCTCCGACACCGTGTCGGAGCACGCCGCCCCCGGGCGGCCGCGGGTGGCGGCCCGCGTGGTCGTCCCGGTTACTTCGGGTCGCGGTCGAAGACCGCCTTCGACCAGAAGTAGCCGAGCCCGGAGAGGGCCAGGCACCAGGCGACGGCCAGCCAGCCGTCGTGGCCGATCTCGCTGCCGAGCAGCAGGCCGCGCAGGGTCTCGATGGCCGGGGTGAAGGGCTGGTACTCGGCGATCGGCTGGAACCAGCCCGGCATCGCGTCGACGGGGACGAAGGCGCTGGAGACGAGCGGCAGGACGATCAGCGGCATCGCGTTGTTGCTGGCCGCCTCGACGTTGGGGCTGACCAGGCCCGTGCCGACCGCGATCCAGGTGAGCGCCAGGGCGACCAGCGCCATCAGCCCGAACGCCGCCAGCCACTCCAGGGCCGTGGCGTCGGTGGACCGGAAGCCGATGGCCACGGCGACGGCGCCCACCAGGACCACGCTGGCGACCGACTGCAGCACGCTGCCGACGACGTGCCCGATGAGCACGGAGCCGCGGTGGATCGCCATCGTGCGGAAGCGGGCGATGATGCCCTCGGTCATGTCCATGGAGACGGACACCGCGGTCCCGACCACGGTGCCCGCGACGGTCATCATCAGGATGCCCGGGACGAGGTAGGCGAGGTAGTCGGACCGGTCCGCCCCGCCGCCCCCGATGCCGGCGCTCATCACGTCGCCGAAGACGTAGACGAAGAGCAGCAGCAGCACGACCGGCGTGAGCAGCAGGTTCAGCGTCAGGGACGGGTAGCGGCGGGCGTGCAGCAGGGTGCGGCGCAGCATCGTGGACGAGTCGCGCACGGCGAGGGACAGGGAGCTCATCGGACATCCTCCTCGGGTCGGCCGGGCCGGCCGGGCTGGGGGTCGGTGCCGCCGGTGAGGGCGAAGAACACGTCGTCGAGGTCGGGGGTGTGCACGGTCAGCTCGTCCGCCTCGATGCCGGCGGCGTCCAGCCAGTCGAGGATGGAGCGCAGCTCGCGCTGGCTGCCGTCCGAGGGGATCCGCAGGGCGAGCGCCTCGTCGGCGGGGGTTCTGCCGCCGGGGCGGGGCCGGGCGTGGGGGAGGGCGGCCTCGCGCAGCGCGGCGGCGGCGGACCGGTGGGCGGCCGGGTCGGTGAAGCGGAGCCGGACGTGTCCGCCGGGGACGAGCCGCTTCAGTTCCTCGGCGCTCCCTTCGGCGGCGATCCTGCCGCCGTCGAGCACGGCGATGCGGTCGGCGAGCTGGTCGGCCTCCTCCAGGTACTGGGTGGTGAGGAAGACGGTGACGCCGCCGGTGACCAGCTCGCGGATGATCTGCCACATGCTGTGGCGGCTGCGCGGGTCGAGGCCGGTGGTGGGCTCGTCGAGGAAGATGATCCGCGGGCCGCCGACCAGGGTCATGGCGATGTCCAGGCGGCGCTTCATGCCGCCGGAGTAGGTGGCGGCGGGCTTCTTCGCCGCGTCGGTGAGGTCGAAGCGCTCCAGCAGCTCGGCGGCGACCCGCCGCCCCTCGCGCCGGGGCAGGTGGTGCAGGTCCGCCATGAGGAGCATGTTCTCCTCGCCGGTGATCAGGCCGTCGACGGCGGAGAACTGCCCGGTCACCCCGATCGCGGCGCGCACGGCCTGCGGGTCGGCGGCGAGGTCGTGGCCCGCGACCCGGGCCTGTCCGCCGTCGGCGGTGATGAGCGTGGACAGGATCTTCACGGCGGTGGTCTTGCCGGCGCCGTTCGGGCCGAGCAGCGCGAAGACCGAGCCGGCCGGGATGTGCAGGTCGATGCCGTCGAGGACGGTCCTGTCGCCGTAGGACTTGCGTAAGCCGACGGCGGAGACGGCGGCCGGCGACGCGTGATCGCCGCCCCTGTTGGATGTGAGCATGACAGAAGAGGGCATGGGGTTCTCCGTTCGGAGCCCGAGGCGGGCGGGGAGCGGTCGGGGGGCGTGGTGCTCAGGCCCGGGCGCGGCGGATGTCGATGTTGCCGTGCCGGGTGCGGGCGTGGACCTTGACGGTGTCCTCGGTCCGCTCCGGGGTCTCGGACGCGGTGAGCGCGTTGCGCACCTGGCCGGAGCCCGAGCTGACGTCGAGCCAGGCGGCGGTGCCCTCCCGGACGCCGACCTCGATGGCGCCGTAGGAGGTCTCCAGCTGGACGGTGCCGCGGACCACTTCGCCCACCCGCAGGGTGCCGTGGGCGGTGGCGGCGGTGACCGAGTCCTCGGCGCGCGCGATGTCGATGTCGCCGTTGGCGCCCCTCACCCGCAGCTCGCCGGTCGCGGCGCCGACGGTCGTGGTGCCGTGCGAGTTCTTCAGCACCGCGGAGCCGTCGACGAGGCCGACGCGCAGGCTGCCGGAGCTGGTGGTGATCTCGGCCGGGCCCTCGACGCGGTCCACGGCGACCGAGCCGTGCGAGGCGGTCAGCTGCAACGGGCCGGTGGTGTCGAGGCGGACGTCGCCGGACGAGGTCTTCACGCGGACCTCGCCCAGCCGGCCCTCGCCGAGCACCTGGGCCCAGGCGCCGGTCATCTCGACGTGCGACCCGGTGGGCAGGTCGACCGTCACGTCGACGGTGCCGGTGCGGCCGAGGCCGAGCAGCGGGGGCTTGGGCGTGCGGACGGTCAGCACGCCGCTCGCGTAACCGATCTCGGTCTGGTCGGCCGCCCGCACGTCCTGCTCCTTCTTCGGGTCGCGGGGCCGCACCTCGACGACGGTGTCGGGGCGGTCGCTCGCGGTGAACTGGATGGAACCGGCCTGCACGTAGGCGGTGACCGAAATTGCTCCGGGGGTGTCGAAAGAAGGCATGGCTGTCCCGTCCTCCTGGCTCTCTGGGATGTCCCCGCTGGTGGGACGTGGTCTGGGTGGAGTGGTGCGGGCGGGGCGCGGCTAGCGCACCCAGCCTGTGAAGCTCTGTCCGACGGTCCGGGTCTTCTCCGCCGCGCGCGGTCCCGCGCCGCCGTCGATCGCGGCCGACACGGCCCGCACCAGCCACGCGTTGACCGACAGGCCCTCGCGGCCGGCGGCCTCCTCCACGCGTGCCTTGAGGTGGGCCGGCAGGCGCAGGTTGACGCGGGCGGTGCCGCCCTCGTCGGCGTCGGCCGGGGCCGCGGCCGGGAACGGTTCGACGGGCGCGGCCGGCTCCGCGGGGGCGCCGCCCGCCGGCGGCGGCGTCACCACGAAGTCGGGGTCCAGTCCGCGCAGCCGTACGTCGACCGAGCCGGGGGCGAGCTCGCGGGTGATCTCGTCCATCGCGGCGGAGAGCACGTTGAGCAGGGTCAGGCGGGTCGCCGACTCCAGGGGAGCGGTGAGCCGCTCGGCCAGCTCGCGGGCTTCGTCCCCGCCGGCCTCGGCGGCCACCGCGAGTTCGCGGCGGAGGGTGTCGACATACGGCGTGAGGTCCATAGCGCCATGATGGCACCATCATGGCGTCACATGCAAGCCGGATGGGCGCCGCGTGGCGCGTGTGCGCACTGAAACGTCCTTTGAGGTGCGGAGACATCAAGAGGGGGAGTGGGCGATGGTGGCGCCCTGTGCGCCCGTGCGCCGTCGGGGAGAGTGAAGTGGCGCCGCTTGGCACACTGTGGCACCACATGGCGCTGGATGGCGCCAAGGGGTGCCACTCGGTGTCACGTAATGCCACGCGGTGCCGGGCGGTGCCGCGGGGAGGGGGCCCGCCCCCGTCACGGCGGCCGGGAAGCCGCCCGGCGGCACCCCCGCCGCCCGCCCGGCGCCGCGCCGGACGGCGAGGGCCGGCCCCGGCGCCGGCCGCGGTCCCGGCCGGTCCCCGGGGCCGCCGGCCGGACGGCCCGGATCACCACCCCGTCACGGACCGGACGCAAAAAGTCACCGCACGCCCCTCGTGGCGGCGATGTGTCTTACCCCACACTGGGTTCCGGTGCCTGAGTCCCCGGAGCGCGGCCGGCCGTCCCCCCACGGGTCGCGGGCCCCCGCGGTCCCCCCACCGCGTACGGGACGGACAGCGGCGAGGCCGCCGACTCCGCCCCCGAAGTACCGCTGCCGTACCCCTCTAGCAGCGATCATCCTGGAGGTCGCCCCCGTGCAGACCCAGACCCTCGTCCAGACCGACATCGGTACGGACGGCACGGAACCGGACGCGGAGACCGGCGTGCTCGTCGCGGTGCCCCCGCCGGACCGTGCCGTGCACCACCCCGGGACGGGCCCCGCGGACCCGCCCGAGCCGGCGGAACCCCCGGCCGGGGCGCTGGAGGCGGCCGAGCCCGTCGGACCGCCGCCCGCCCGCCCGGAGACCGGCGGCCCCTCCGCGGACCTGTTCCGCCAGTACCTGCGCGAGATCGGCCGCATCCCCCTGCTCACCGCGGCCGAGGAGGTCGAACTCGCCCGCCGCGTCGAGGCGGGCCTGTTCGCCGAGGAGAAGCTGCTGAACACCCCCGACCTCGACACCGAGCTGGCCCTCGACCTGGACCGGCTGGTCGTCATGGGCCGCATGGCCAAGCGCCGCCTGATCGAGGCGAACCTGCGGCTCGTGGTGTCCGTGGCCAAGCGGTACGTGGGACGCGGCCTGACCATGCTCGACCTCGTCCAGGAAGGCAACCTCGGCCTCATCCGGGCCGTCGAGAAGTTCGACTACGCCCGCGGCTACAAGTTCTCCACGTACGCCACCTGGTGGATCCGCCAGGCCATGTCCCGCGCCCTGGCCGACCAGGCCCGCACCATCCGCGTCCCCGTCCACGTCGTGGAGCTCATCAACCGCGTCGTCCGCGTCCAGCGCCGCATGCTCCAGGAACGCGGCCACGAGCCGACGCCGCAGGAGGTCGCCGCCCACCTGGACCTGCCGCCCGAGCGGGTCGGCGAGATCCTCCGCCTCGCCCAGGAGCCCGTCTCCCTGCACGCCCCGGTCGGCGAGGAGGACGACGTGGCCCTCGGCGACCTGATCGAGGACGGCGACGCCGCCAGCCCGGTCGAGTCGGCCGCGTTCCTGCTGCTGCGCGAGCACCTGGAGGCGGTGCTGTCGACGCTGGGCGAGCGCGAACGCAAGGTGGTGCAGCTCCGCTACGGCCTGGCCGACGGCCGCCCCCGCACCCTGGAGGAGATAGGGCGCATCTTCGGCGTCACCCGGGAACGGATACGGCAGATCGAGTCCAAGACCCTCGACAAGCTGCGCGACCACGCCTTCGCCGACCAGCTGCGGGGCTACCTGGACTGAGGACGCCGGCCCGCCGGGCGCACGCACCGAACGCCGCTCCCCCTTGCGCGCGGGTCCGCCGGAAGGGCCCTAGCCGTCGCCGCACCTCATCTCCTCGACGACGGAGTCCCGCAGCTCCCGGCACGGCAGGAAGCCCCGGCCCTCCAGGAGCTTGGAGACCCCCCGGCTGCGCAGGAAGTCGAGGAAGTTGCGGGTCAGGCCGGTCGCGCCCGCGCGGGTGTAGAGGACCTCGGAGGCCCAGAAGGGGTAGTCGCCGTCGAGGACGTCGTCCTTGGCCGGGGGAGTGCTGTTGATCGGCACGGTCCGCACGTTGGGGAAGAACGGCAGGGCGTCGGCCTCGGCGTACCCGATGGCGTTCGGCGTCCGGTTCACGTAGTCGAGCAGTTCCATCGTGGACCCCACGGAGCACACTCCGGTCGCGCCGGGGGCGCACGGCGGGACGGACGCCGGGCTCTTCCGGCCGGTGACCCGCGTCTCGAAGGCGTGCCGGGTGCCCGAGCCGTCGGCCCGGACCACGGCCACGGGCGGGTCGGCGAGGAGTCCGCCCTCGTCGTCGGCCTCTTCCCCGGCGAAGATCTGCGCGAGCTGCTCCTGGCGCAGCCCCCGCTCCCAGAGCGACTCGCCGGGGCCCAGGCTTCTCGCCAGTGACTGGTTGGCCACGACGGCGTAGACCAGGACGCCGACGCGGTGGGCGTCGAGGCCCCGTTCCAGAGGCTGCCCGGCCACGGTGTCCACCATGGCGATGCTCTCCGCCGCCGTGTTCGCGCGCAGCCGGTCCAGCCCCGCGCTGCTGCTGGTCGCCTCCAGCACCACGTCGGTGTCGTGGCACTGCTCCTCGTACGCCTCCTTGACCTGGTGGGCGAGGGGGGAGAAGGCGGTCGAGCCCGTCACCGTCAGCCGGCCCGGGGAGCAGGCGGCGTCGAGCCTCAGACTCGCGTTGTCGGCGTAGACGCCCGCGCCCAGGCTCAGGGCCACGATGAGCGTCACGACGATGGCGGTGGCCCACCGGCGTCTGGCCCGTCCGGCGGTCTGCTTGATGCGGCCGCCCTTCAGCTTCCCGCCCGAGATGATCCTGGGGGGTTTCGGCGCGGAGCCGGCCCCGTCGTCCTCCAGCAGCACCAGGAGCCGGAAGTGCTCGCGCCGGTTCAGGGTGAAGAGCGGCAGGACGATCGTGTCGGTCCGCCGGGACGCGGTCCGGAGCGCGCCCGGCAGGTCGTCCGCCGGCCCGGCCGCGGACCGCGCGGGCGGCAGCGGGCGCAGGGCCGCCTCCAGCGGTTCGCCGGCGTCCCGCACCTTGAAGTGCACGACCTCCTTGCCGGGGAACGTGAAGGTGACGGGGGCCGCGAAGTGCTCCGGTTCGAGCGTCTGCACACCGGAGTTGCGCACCTCGAGAATGACCAGGCTGCCCTCGCTGATCGGACGGCCCTGCCAGTGGATCTCCCACATGCCGGGCGGCGGCTGGCTGTTGATGTGCTTGTTGATGGGCCCGTTGTAGACCTCGCTCCAGCTGATCCGCCGCCACCCCTGGTACCGGTCCAGCCAGAACGCCATGAGACCCGCGCACAAGGCGCACACCAGGGCGCCCGCCCACATCTGCCCGTTGCTCAATTCACCGAAGAAGTCGGCGACCGACTCGAACATCTCAAGCCCCCCTGCTCGAGCGTCGATTCAAGGGAGACAGATGCTCGGCAGCGAAGACTTCACCCGTGTGAGGGCCCGTGGTCCCCCGTGTGAACGGGACGCGAACAAGGCGGCGTCCCTCGGCCCCTTCCGGGCCGGCCCGGGCGGTCCCGCCGCGCTCCACGGCGAAACCGCCCGCCCGCGACGCCGGAACCGCCCGCCTTCCCCGACGGGACCGCCCCCGCCCGCCCGGGCGCCGCCCGGTGACCTAGTCGACCTCGGCCACCGCCTGCGCGAACTGCGCCTCGTACAGCCGCGCGTAGACACCGCCCGCCGCGAGCAGCTCGGCATGGGCGCCCTGCTCGACGATCGACCCGTTCTCCATCACCAGGATCGTGTCCGCGTCCCGGATGGTGGAGAGCCGGTGCGCGATGACGAACGACGTCCGCCCGTGCGCCAGTTTGGCCATCGCCTTCTGGATCAGCACCTCGGTCCGGGTGTCGACCGAGCTCGTCGCCTCGTCCAGCACCAGGATCACCGGGTCGGACAGGAACGCCCGCGCGATGGTGATGAGCTGCTTCTCACCGGCGCTCACCCCGCTGCCCTCGTCGTCGATCACCGTGTCGTAGCCGTCGGGCAGCGTGCGGATGAACCGGTCGGCGTGCGCGGCCCGCGCGGCCTCCTCGATCTCCCCGCGGGTGACCTCCCGGGCGGCCCCGTACGCGATGTTCTCCGCGATGGTGCCGCCGAACAGCCAGGTGTCCTGCAGCACCATGCCGATCCCGGCGCGCAGCTCGTCCCGCGACATCCGCGCGATGTCCACGCCGTCGAGGGTGATGCGCCCGCCGGTGACCTCGTAGAACCGCATGAGCAGATTGACCAGCGTGGTTTTGCCCGCGCCGGTCGGGCCGACGATCGCGACCGTCTGCCCGGGCTCCACCGTCAGCGACAGGTCCTCGATCAGCGGCTTGTCGGGGTCGTACCGGAACGACACGTGCTCCAGCTCCACCCGGCCGCGCAGCCGCTCCGGCCGCACCCCCGGCACGGGGTCCGCCGTCTGCTCCTCCGCGTCCAGCAGCTCGAAGATCCGCTCGGCGGAGGCGACGCCCGACTGGACCAGGTTCGCCATCGACGCGACCTGCGTCAGCGGCATCGAGAACTGCCGCGAGTACTGGATGAAGGCCTGCACGTCCCCGATGGACAGGGCGCCGGAGGCGACCCGCAGCCCGCCCACGACCGCGACCAGCACGTAGTTGAGGTTCGACACGAAGAACATCAGCGGCTGCATGATCCCGCTGTTGAACTGCGCCCGGAACCCGGCCTCGTACAGCGCCTCGTTCTCCTCGGCGAACCGCCGCGCCGACTCCTCCTGACGGCCGAACACCTTCACCAGCGTGTGCCCGGTGTACATCTCCTCGATGTGCGCGTTGAGCCGGCCGGTGGTGCGCCACTGCTGCACGAAGTGCGGCTGCGACCGCTTGCCGACGCGCGTGGCGACGACGAACGACAGCGGCACGGTCACCAGCGCGACCAGCGCCAGGATCCAGGAGACGTAGAACATCATCGCCAGCACGCCGACGATGGTCAGCAGCGAGTTGATCAGCTGGCCCATCGACTGCTGGAGCGTCTGCCCGATGTTGTCGATGTCGTTCGTCGCCCGGCTGAGCACCTCGCCGCGCTGCCGCCGGTCGAAGTACGACAGCGGCAGCCGCGACAGCTTCGCCTGCACGTCCTCGCGCATCCGGTACATCGTCCGGTTCACGGCCCGGTTCACCAGCCGCGTCGCCACCGCCATCAGCAGCCCGGCGACCGTGAACACGGCCAGCGCCAGCAGCAGGACGTTCCCGACGGCCGTGAAGTCGATGCCCTCGCCCGGCGTGAAGTCCGTACCGCGCAGCATGTCGGCGACGTCGCCGTCGCCGCGCTCGCGCAGCGAGTCGAGGACCTGCTCCTTCGACGCCCCGGACGGCATGTCCCGGCCGACGATCCCCGCGAAGACCAGGTCGGTGGCCCGGCCGAGGATCTTCGGCCCGATCACGCTCAGGCCGACGCTGAGGACCGTGCACAGCAGCAGCACGCCGAGCGTCAGCCGCTCCGGCGCGAACCGCGCCACGAGCCGCCGGCCCGACTTGCCGAAGTCCATCGTGTGCTGGTCGGGGTCGCCCCCGGCCATCATCCGCGCCGCGGGCCCGGCCATCAGGCAGCCTCCGCTTCCGTGAGCTGGGAGAGCACGATCTCCCGGTAGGTGTCGTTGTCCGCCATCAGCTCGTGGTGCCGGCCCGTGCCGACGACCCGGCCCTCGTCGAGGACGACGATCCGGTCGGCGTCCCGGATCGTCGCCACCCGCTGGGCGACGATGACGACGGTCGCCTCCGCCGTCTCCCGGGCCAGGGCCGCGCGCAGGGCCGCGTCGGTGGCGTAGTCGAGCGCGGAGAAGGAGTCGTCGAAGAGGTAGATCTCCGGGCGCTGCACCAGGGTGCGGGCGATGGCCAGCCGCTGGCGCTGACCGCCGGAGACGTTGCCGCCGCCCTGCGCGATCGGCGCGTCCAGCCCGCCCTCCAGCCGCTCCACGAAGTCCTTGGCCTGCGCCACCTGGAGCGCGTGCCACAGCTCCTCGTCGGTGGCGTCCGGATTGCCGTACCGCAGATTGGTCGCGACCGTGCCCGCGAACAGGTAGGGCTTCTGCGGGACCAGCCCGACGGTCCGCGCCAGCAGCGCCGGATCGACGGTCCGTACGTCCACCCCGTCGACCAGGACCTGTCCGTCGGTGGCGTCGAAGAGCCGGGGCACCAGCCCCAGCAGCGTGGACTTGCCGCTGCCGGTCGAGCCGATCACGGCCGTGATCTCACCCGGCCGGGCGACGAGGTCGACGTCCTTCAGCACCGGCTCCTCCGCCCCCGGGTAGCGGAATCCCGCCCCGCGGATCTCCAGATGGCCGTGGCGGCGCAGCTCGGTGACGGGCGCGGCCGGCGGCACGACGCTCGACGCGGTGTCCAGCACCTCCTGGATGCGCTCGGCGCACACCTCCGCGCGCGGCACCATCATGAACATGAAGGTGGCCATCATCACGGACATGACGATCTGCATCAGGTAGGCGAGGAACGCCGTCAGGTCGCCGATCCCCATGCCGCCGTCGTCGATGCGGTGCGCGCCGATCCACACCACCGCGATCGACGACAGGTTGACCACCGTCATGACCACCGGGAACATCAGCGCGAGCAGGTTGCCGGTGCCCAGCGCCATCTCGGTCAGGTCGGCGTTGGCCCGGCGGAAGCGCTGCTGCTCGTACTCGTCGCGGACGAAGGCGCGGATGACCCGGTTGCCGGTGATCTGCTCGCGCAGCACCCGGTTCACCGTGTCCAGCCGCTCCTGCATGGCCCGGAACAGCGGACGCAGCCGCCGCACGATCAGCGTCACGCAGACGCCCAGCACCGGCACGACCGCGACCAGCACCCCGGACAGCGGCACGTCCAGGCCGAGCGCCAGCACGATGCCGCCGACGCACATGATGGGCGCCGACACCATCAGGGTGAACGTCATCAGGGCCAGCATCTGCACCTGCTGGACGTCGTTGGTCGTCCGGGTGATCAGCGACGGGGCGCCGAAGTGGCCGACCTCGCGCGCGGAGAAGGACTGCACCCGGTCGAAGACGGCGGCCCGCAGGTCCCGGCCGAGCGCCGAGGCCGTCCGCGCGCCGTAGTACACGGCGCCGATGTTGCACACGACCTGGACCAGCGAGATGCCGATCATCAGAGAGCCGAAGCCCAGGATGTAGCCGGTGTCGCCGCGCACGACGCCGTCGTCGATGATGTCCGCGTTCAGCGTGGGCAGGTAGAGGGTGGCGCAGGTCTGCAGGAACTGCAGCAGCACCAGCAGGGCGATGGGTTTTCGGTAGGGCCTGAGACAGGCCCGCAGAAGTCGTATGAGCACGCTGGGTCTCTCGGAGTCGGCGATGGGGGCAGGTGATTGCTCCTGGCCCCTATCGTCGAACACTCCACCCGCGTTACCTCAACTGATTAAGCCAACAGGGGCCCGCGAGCGGGCCCCGCCGGTCCCCGCCCCGCCCCCCCCGGGGCGGCCGCGGGAGGCGGTCACGGCCGGAACGCCCCCGGATGGGTCTGCTCGCGCACCGACACGAACTGCTGGCGCACCGCCTGACCCACCGCCAGCTCCTCGCCCGGCTCCAGCACCTGCGCGACCGCGCCCTGCCAGGCCGGCGGGGTGCGCGGATCGAGCGTGCCCCGCGACACGCCGAGCGCCCAGGCCGCCTGCCGGGCCGCGCCGATCGCGGCGTAGTCCGCGGGCTGCGGTACGACGACCTGCGTCCCGAACAGCGAGGGCGCCGCCGCCTGCACGGCGGGCAGTTCGGCGGCCGGCCCCAGCAGGAAGATCCGCCGCACCTCCACGCCCCGGCCGCGCAGCACGTCCAGGGCGTCGGCGAGCCCGCACAGCATTCCCTCGAACGCGGCCCGCGCCAGGTGCTCCGGCTTCATCGACTCGCGCCGCAGCCCGGCCAGGGTCCCCGCGGTGTGCGGCAGGTTCGGCGTCCGCTCGCCCTCCAGGTACGGCAGCAGCACCAGCCCGTGCGCCCCCGGCGTCGACTTCATCGCCAGGTCCGACAGGCTCTCCAGATCCGGCAGCCCGAGCAGCTCGGCGGTGCCGCGCAGGGCCCGTACGGCGTTCAGGGTGGTGACGACCGGCAGGTGCAGGCCGGTCGCGTCGGCCAGCGCGGTGATCGTCCCGGACTGGTCGAGCAGCGGCTCGGAGTGCACGGCCATCACGGACCCGGAGGCCCCGAGGGAGACCACCGCGTCCCCGAGCCCGACCCCCAGCCCGAAGGCGGCGGCCATCGTCTCGCCGGTCCCGGCGGAGATCAGCAGCCCCTCCGGCGTCGTGCCGGCCGCGTCGGCGGGCCCGACGACCTCGGGCAGCACGGCCTGGTGGCCGAGCGCGAGCTCGACGAGATCGGGCCGGTAGGCGCCGGTCGCCGCCGACCAGTAGCCCGTGCCGGAGGCCCCGCCCCGGTCGGTGGTCCTTCGGACCGGCCGCCCGAGCAGCTGCCACACCAGCCAGTCGTGGGCCTGCATCAGGACGGCGGTGCGCAGGGCGCTGTCCGGTTCGGTGCGGGCCAGCCAGCGCAGCTTGGTCACCGGCTGCGCGGCCTGCGGCACGCATCCCACCGCCTGCGCCCACGCCTCGCGCCCCCCGAGCGCGTCGACCAGGTCGGCCGCCGCGACCTGCGTCCGCTTGTCGCCGCCGACCATGGCCGGGCGCACGGTGTTGCCCTGCGCGTCCAGCGGCACGACCGCGTTCTGCTGCGCGGAGACACCGATGGCCTGCACGCCTTCGAGCAGCCCGCCGCCCGCCGCCTCCCCGAGGGACAGCAGCCACGCCTGCGGATCGACGTCGGCGGGGCGGCCGCCGCCCTCGGGACTCTCGACCGGATGCGGCGCGTACCCCTGCCTCAGTACGGCCCCCGTGTCCGCGTCGCAGACGACGATGCGAGTGAAATCGGGCGAACTGTCCAACCCGGCGACTATCCCCATGGTCGAAATTCTGCCGCACCGCGCGGGGTGGCTGCGCCGGATGTGTTCCCGGTGTCCCGGCAGGCGGCGTTCGCCCCGCTGTGCCGCCTGGCACCTTCCCCCGCCGCGAGGGCGGGGAAGCGGCCCCCGCCCACCACACCGGCCGGAAGCCCGGTACGTCCGTACGGGGGCTTCCGGCCGGCGCGGCGGGAGTGTGCGGGACGCCGCTCCCCGCGGGCGAACGGCGCCTGCCGGAGCGCTAGGTGGCGCTGGTGCCCCAGTCGTCCGTGCCGCTGCCGTTCGCACTGCGCTCCCGCAGGGACCGCACCCGCTGGGCCACCGAGTCGGGCACGCGGTCGCCGACCTTGTCGCTGACCGCGTGGTACGCCTTGTCGGCGAACTGGCGGCTCTGCTGGGCCGCCGTCTCGGCGGTGTTGCGGACCGCGGGGTTCTGCGCGATCTGCTGTGCGGACTTCTTCAGCTGCTCGTAGCGTTCGCGCCCGGCCTTCGTGCCCAGCACGTAACCCAGGGCGAGTCCGGCGACGAACGTGAGCCGGTAACGCATGGCGGCCACCCTTCCTTGCGTAGGTCTCCGGTGCGGCGTCGGCGCCGGGAGGTACCGATTGGCGGAGCACCCCCCTGCTTGCGCTAATGTATGTGTCGCAGCGAGCGCGCGCCCCCTGGCGAATACCCAGGCAGACGCGTTCGATGCAACGAGGCATTCCTCCGTAGCTCAATTGGCAGAGCAGCCGGCTGTTAACCGGCAGGTTACTGGTTCGAGTCCAGTCGGGGGAGCTCGGTCCTCCGTAGCTCAATTGGCAGAGCAGCCGGCTGTTAACCGGCAGGTTACTGGTTCGAGTCCAGTCGGGGGAGCACGCTGAACGAGGACCCCGAAGGGGTCCTTTTTCATGGCCTTCGCACGTGTCTTCCCTCACTCCGCCGCGCGGCCGCGGGAACCGTACGGGGTGCGGTGGAGTCCTCGAGGTCATGAACGCCGTGACGTAGCCGACCACCCGAGGCAGTAGATCGTATGACCGGCTATGCTGCGGCAGACGGCGCGCACACCTGTACGCGACACGCCGCTATGGGGCGGTAGCTCAGCCGGTTAGAGCAGCGGACTCATAATCCGTCGGCCGTGGGTTCGAGTCCCACCCGCCCCACCAGAAGCAGGGGGAGGAGCCGTCCCCGCCCGGGCGCGGCGGGCGGCGCTGAAACCCTCTCAGCCCTTCCCGGCCGGCGCCCCGCGCGCCTCTTTTCGTCGGAGGTGCTTCAAGTTCTTGTGAAGCGAACGGCATGGTGGCCGTACTCCGTTGGGAGGCTGGCCCCCTGGCCGTCACACTGATCACGGGTGCCGACCGAGGGCTGGGCAGGGAGACTGCGAGGCGGCTGATCGGCGCAGGGCACACGGTCTGCATCGGAGCCCGCGACAAGCGCCTCGGGGAGGAGGCCGCCGCCGAGCTGGGCGGCCGGTCCGTGGTGCTCGACGTCATGGACGACGCCTCGGTGCGGGCGGCGGCGGAACGCGTCCGTGCGGAGGCCGGGCACCTCGACGTCCTCGTCGACAACGCCGGGATCATCGGCCCCGGCAACGACGCCCACGACGCCACCGCCGAGCAGGTCCGTACGGCCTACGAGACCAACGTCTTCGGCGTCATCCGGGTCACCCACGCCTTCCTGCCGCTGCTGGAGGCGAGCGACTCGCCCGTGATCGTCGACGTGAGCAGCAGCTTGGGCTCGCTCGGGATCGCCGCCGACCCGGAACGGTTCACCTCGCCCCTCCCCGTCTGCTACCCCGCGCTGGCGTACAACTCCTCCGAGGCCGCGCTGAACATGATCACGGCGCAGTACGCGCGCGCCTGCCCGAGGATGCGGATCAACGCCGTCGACCCCGGTCACACGGCGACGGACCTGAACGGGCACACGGGACCGCAGACCGTGACCGAAGGGGCCGGCATCATCGTCCGCATGGCCCTGATCGGCCCGGACGGGCCCACCGGCGGGTTCTTCGGCAACAACGGGCCGGTCTCCTGGTGAACCCGGGCCGGCGGCCCTCCCGCCGTCACGGCGCGGAGGGCCCGCCCGGTGCGGCGGCCGGGGGCGGCGTGCCCAGCAGCACGGCGGCGACCTGCTCGAAGTAGGGCGAGATCTCCTCGACGCAGGCCTCGGAGAGCGCGGGCGTGTGGGCGAGGGAACGCGCGACCGTGATCCCCAGCAGCCAGGCGGTGAGGAGTTCGGCGCGCAGCTCGCGGTCCGGCAGGTCGACGAGCCGGGTGAGCGCGCGCACGTAGTCGTCGTGCAGCCGGGCGCCGAGCCGTTCACGGCAGTCCTGCCGGCCCGAGGAGAGCAGCAGGGCGGCGAGGGGATGGCCGCCCTCGGCGCCGGGGGCCTGCCGCATGGCCGCGTGCAGCAGGCGGGTCGGGACGTCCTCGGGCGTGTCCTCGGACGCCGCCTCCTGGTCCCGGTCGTCCTGGGCGCTCTGCGCCGCCTGCTCGAAGAGCCGCTCCTTGGAACCGAAGTAACGGAAGATCAGCGCCGGGTCGACGCCCGCGTCGCGGGCGATGTCCCGGACGCTGGTCGCGTCGTAGCCGCTCAGGGCGAAGCGGGCCCGGGCCGCGGCCAGCAGGGCGGCCTGGGTGGCGGCGCGGTCACGCTTGCGCTTCGGCGGCTGAGGCATCGGCGTCCGTCCCCTCGAAGTCAGCGGTCGTTGACATCCTAAGCCGGGGATGCGTAGCGTGAGGTAAGTCATCGATCGATGACTTCGGTCGACCGCTGCCCTCCGCGCTCAAGGGGACTTCTGGTGAAGACGGTTGTGATTTCCGGCGGCAACGACGGGATCGGCAGGGGGCTGGCCCTGGCGCGTCTGGCGCGGGGCGATCAGGTCGTCGTGCTCGGCCGCGGCGCGGACAAGGGGCGGCGGTTCCTGGCGGAGGCCGAGGCGCGCGGCGCCCGCGACCGCGCCCACTTCGTCGCGGCGGACCTGAGCCTGGTGAGCGAGAACCGGCGGGTCGTCGAGGAACTCACCGGGTCCTTTCCCGCCCTCGACGCCCTGGTGCTGTGCGCCCGGTTCTTCCGGTCCGCCCGCTTCGAGACGGCCGAGGGGTACGAGAGCACCTTCGCGCTGGAGTACCTCAGCCGCTACGTGCTGAGCCACGGGCTGACCGGCGCGCTGGAGAAGTCCGAGTCCCCGGTCGTCGTGAACGTGTCGGGTCCGGGCATCCCCAAGCCCGCCATCCGCTGGGACGACCCCCACTTCCGCACCGGATACAGCGGCATCGCGGCACAGCGGCACGCGGGTACGGCCAACGACCTGCTCGGTGTCGCCTACGCGGCCCGCCACGGCGAGGGCCGCACCCGGTACGTGCTGGTCAATCCGGGCAGCACGGCAACCAGCTTCGCGGGGGAGTACGACCCGGTGACCAAGTCCCAGGTCGAGGCGATCCGACGGATGGGCAAGCCGGTGGAGCAGGCCGTCGCGCCGATCGCCGAGGTGATCGACGCCCCGCCCGCCGAGCCGCTGAGCGCCTTCGCCGAGGGGCGGCGGATCGGGGTGGACGACCCCCGGCTGTTCGACAGGGAGGCCGCCGCGCGACTGGCCGAGTTCACCGAACGGCTGCTCGCCCGCTGACGGCCCCGGTTCCGCCGGTGGGGGAGCGCCGGGGACGAGGAAGCGTCCGGGTGCTTCCTCGTCCGGGCGACGCGCCGCGCGCCGGGCGGCCGTCCTCTCCGGCTATCCGGCCCGGGGGCCGAAGGCGCTGCAGAACGTACCGGCCGCCGCCCGGGCCAGGGCCCGCAGGACCTCGTCGGGCAGCTCGCGGGTCCCGAAACGCGACCGCGCCTCGGCGGGACCGGTCAGGAGCGCGAGGAACTGCTCCGCGGCCTCGGCCGGATCGGGGGTGCGCAGGTGGCCGCTGAGCGTGAGGCGCGCGAACCGGTCGGCCAGCGCCTCGGTGAGCCGGCCGGTCCCCGTGGTCTCCAGCAGATCCGGGAACCGGTGAGCCTCCGCGCAGAGCAGCCGGCGCAGGGCCCTGGACCGGTCGCCGCAGTAGCGGCGGAGCAGACGGTGGCCGACGTCCTCCAGCGCACCGCGCAGGTCGTCGGCGGGCCGGGCGAGCCGCTCGACGATCCGCAGGTTCTCGGCGACCTCGTGCTCGGCGGCCAGCTTCACCGCGTGGTGGAAGAGGTTCGCCTTGTCGTTGAGGTGGTTGTAGACGGTCGGCTTGGCCACGCGCGCCTCGGCCGCGATCTCCTTGACGCAGGCGTTGGCGTACCCCTCACGCGCGAACACGGTGAAGGCGGCATCCAGGATCGCCTGCCTCTTGTCGATGCGGCCGCGCGGCGCCCGGTGTCGCGACGCTGCTGTCGAGGTTGCTTCGGTCACCTCGGCATCGTACTCGACACCCCTCTTTTTTGGTCTTGCTGGTTCAATTCATTGGTTGTGGCGAGCAACTCAGGAAAGCTAGATTGAACCCGCTGGATCATTTTTCGGGTAGCAACCGGAGGAGTCGTGACGCAGTTACGGGCCGACCGCCTGGAACCGGCGCTGGTGCGGCTGATCGCCGTGGTCCTGCTGGGCGGGATGCTGGGCATCCTGAACAGCACCATGGTGTCCGTCGCGCTGGACCCCCTGAGCGAGGAGTTCGACGCGTCCATCGGCGCCATCGGATGGGCCTCCACCGGCTTTCTGCTGGCCGTCACCGCGCTGATCCCGTTCACCTCGTGGGCGGTCGACCGGTTCGGCAGCAAGCGGATGTGGCTCATCGGCCTGACGCTCTTCCTGGCCGGGTCGCTGGCCTGCGCCCTCGCGTGGAACGTGGGCAGCCTGATCGGCTTCCGGGTCGTCCAGGGACTGGGGGCGGGCATCCTCGACCCGCTGGTGCTCGTGCTGCTGGCGCGCGGCGCCGGGCCCGCGCGCGCGGGCCAGGTGATGGGCCTGATGGGTGTCGTCCTCTCGCTCGGGCCCGTGCTCGGCCCGGTCGCGGGCGGCGCCGTCCTCGAGAGCCTCTCCTGGCGCTGGATGTTCTGGCTCAGCGTTCCCCTGGCCCTGCTCGCGCTGCTGCTGGCGGTGAAGGTGGTCCCCGCCGACGCCCCGGCCGGGGCGGAACCCGCCCACCACCGCCTCGACGTCATCGGGCTGGCCCTGCTCGGGCCGGGATTCTCGGCACTGGTCCTGGCGCTGACGCAGAGCGCGGAGCGGGGCGCGTTCACCGACTGGCTGGTGCTCACGCCGCTGGTCCTCGGCGTGGTGATGCTGGCCGCGTACGCCGCGCACGCCCTGCGCGCCCGGCGGACGCCGCCGCTGATCGACCTGCGCCTGTTCAGGAGCGGCAGCTTCACCGCGAGCGTCTCGGTGATGACGCTGAACGGCTTGGCCACCTTCGCCGGCCTGTTCGCCCTGCCGCTGTACTACCAGCAGGCGCACGGCCACGGCACGCTCGCCGCCGGTCTGCTGGTGACGCCGATCGGCCTGGGCGCCGCCCTGGCGATGCCGCTGGCCGGAACCCTCAGCGACCGGATCGGCAGCCGGAGCCTCGCCCAGGGAGGCGCCGTCGCCGCCGCTCTGGGCGGGCTGTGGCTCACCGGGATCTCCGCCACCACCTCCGAGGTGTGGCCGTCGACCGCCGCACTGATCATGGGCGCGGGCATGGGCTTCGTCGGCGCGCCGACCATGGGCTCGCTGTACCGGACCCTGCCCGCGCCGCTGGTGCCGCAGGGCAGCTCCGTGCTCTACATGCTCAACCAGCTCGGCGCGGCCCTCGGGATCGCCCTCGTGACGGTGATCATGAAGACCCTGGGCGACGGGAACGTGATGGACGGCATCCACGGCGTCTACTGGTTCACCGTCGCCACGCTCCTCGTGCTGCTGATCGCCACGGTCTTCCTGCCGGGGCGGTCGCAGGACGCGCCCGCGGCCGCCGGCCCGGCCGAGGAGCCGGCGCCCGCCCCCGAGCGGCCGGCCGCCGACGCCCACGGGGCACGCTGAAGGCCGCCCCGCGCCGGGCTCCCGCTCCCCCACCGGGTACGTCCGGGTGGGGGAGCGGGAG
>NZ_BAAATK010000009.1:0-197992 GCF_039533365.1 Streptomyces glaucus | reverse complement strand
GGGTGGCGCCGTCGGGTGTCCCGGCGGCCACCGGCGGCAGGTACTGGGTGGCGCCCTCGTCGGCGGGCGGCAGGGGCCCGGCAGCGCCGCCCTGCCCGTACACCGTGGACGCGCCGCCGTACCCGTCCGGCGCGGCGGGCGGCAGGGACGCGGAGGCGTGAGCCCCGTACGACGGCTGCGCGCCGTACGCCGGGGGCTGCGCGCCCTCGGGGGGCAGCGGGCCCGGGCCCGGCCGGGCCGCCTCGGGCGCTCCCCAGGGCTGGGCCGGCGGTTCCGGCCAGCCCTGGCCGCCCTGGGCCGGGTCCTGGTGCCGGCCGGGACCCCACGGCTGGTCCCAGGCCTGGCCGCCGGCGGGCGCCGGGGCGCCCGGCCCGTCCGCCGTGCCCGGCAGCAGCGGCTCGCCGCCGTCGGAGGGCAGCACGATGCCTTCGCGCGCGGGGCGCGCCGAGGGCTCCTCGCCCTGTCCACTCTGCGTCACCGGGACTCCTACGAATGGGGGACCTTCGAAATCGTCGGCTCACGCTACCGGGTCCCCGAAGCCCGGTGCCACGCCGCACGGGGCGTGACCTCCTTCCCTGTGACCGTGGTAACACCCCCGGGCCGCGCGCGCTGTTCGTGTCACCTCCCGTCCACCGGGCGGCCGTCTCCCGCCCGTTCACGCGCCGGCGGCCCGCCGGTCACCCGTCGCCGGCCGGCTCACGCGGCCGTCTGCAGTTCGAGGCGCGCCCCGAACTCCCGTACCACGGCCTCCTCCCGGTACGGCTCCAGCCGCTGCTGGAAGTCCTCCAGGTACTCGGCGCCGCGGTTGGAGCGCAGGGTCTCCAGGAGTTCCACGGCCTTCAGCCCCGTGGCGCAGGCCTGTTCGATCTCGCGCTGCTGCACCTGCGCGGTGGCCAGCAGCACATGGCCGATGGCCCGCCGGCGGACCCGCGTGTCGGGGTGCCCCGCCAGGGACTCCCGCGCGCAGCGCGCCGCCGCCTCGGCCTGCCCCAGGTCCCGGTGGCAGTGCGCCAGTTCGTCGGCGAGGTACGCCTCGTCGAAGTGCCGGATCCACTCCGGGTCGTCCCCCGAGGCCCCGTCGGCCGCCTCCAGCGCGCTCACCGCGCGCCCGGCCGCCGCGTGCGCCGCGCGCGCGTCGCCCAGCAGGGCGTGCCCGCGCGCCTCCGCCGCGTGGAACATCGACTCCGCGCGCGGCGTCACCCGCCCGCGCGTCCCCTCCTGCGCCGCACGCGCCAACTGCGCGATCTCCCGCGGGTTGCCGAGCTGCGCGGCCAGGTGGCTCATGGACGCGGCCAGCACGTACCCGCCGTACCCGCGGTCGCCCGCGGCCTGCGCCAGCCGCAGCGCCTGGATGTAGTAGCGCTGGGCGAGGCCCGGCTGCCCGGTGTCGACCGCCATGTACCCGGCGAGTTCCGTCAGCCGGGCCACGGTGGCGAACAGTTCGCGCCCCACCGGCTCCCGGTACGAGCCGGCGAGCAGCCCGGAGACGACGCTGTTGAGGTAGTGCACGACGACCGGGCGCACGTGCCCGCTGCCGTACTGGTGGTCCAGCTCGACCAGGGCCTGCGTCATCGCGCGCACGGCCGCCACGTCGGACCGGCCCACCCGGGGCCCGGTCGTGCGCGCCACCTGCGGGTCGGGCGCCGAGATCAGCCAGTCCCGGCTGGGCTCGACGAGCGCGGACGCGGCCACCGACGAGCCGGACAGGAAGTCCCTGCGGCCGACGTCGCTGCGCCACAGCTCGCACACCTGCTCGATGGCCCCCAGCACGGTCGGCGAGAACTGGAGGCCGACGCCCGACGCGAGGTTCTTGCCGTTGGCCATGCCGATCTCGTCGATCGTGACCGTACGGCCCAGTTTGCGCCCCAGCGCCTCCGCGATGATCGCGGGCGCCCGTCCCCGCGGCTGCTGCCCGCGCAGCCAGCGGGCCACCGACGTCTTGTCGTACCGCAGGTCGAGGCCGTGCTCGGCGCCGCACATGTTGACTCTGCGGGCCAGCCCCGCGTTGGAGCAACCCGCTTCCTGGATGAGCGCCTGCAGCCGTTCGTTCGGCTGCCGCGCCACGAGAGGCCTTGCGGCCATGGCGTACCCCCTGCTTCCTGGCGGCTCGCCCGCGGGCGCTGCCGCCGGCGCGGCGGTGCGGTCGCGCCCGGCCCTTCGGGCCCGTGCGCGTCCGCCCTCCCGCACCGGCGTGCCCTGCGGCTCGCCCGCCTGAGGCTGCGGTGCCTGCCCACGCACCGAGTTGACGTGTCTTCCGCGGCCGGGCCTCCTCATGTCCCGGCGGAAGGATCCGGCCGTGAAGATCAATGCCCCGCCCCCCTACCGAAAATGCGAGGCTTGCGAGGATTTGCCGGGGTGGCGTTCGCCGCCCCACCCCTGGCTACCCAGCTCCCGCCGCGGATCCTCTCGCGCGCCCCCGCGGATGCACCCATGCGCCCCGGACCGGGAACCGGTGCTCCTCCCCCGCGCGCGTTCCGGCCGTAACTCCAGGTGGACGCGGGAGTTGAGATCAGCGTGGAAGAGACGATCCCGGGCCCCGGAGCCGCACAGATTGCCGGTCAGATTCCGCAGCAGCGCGGGACAGTGCTGCTGGAGGCAGCCGTCCGCTACGCCGAGGAGCGGCACTGGGACGTGTTCCCCGGGACCTGGCTGGAAGCCGTCGACGGGGTGCAGCGCTGCTCCTGCGGCGACGTCGCGTGCGCCCTCCCCGGCGCGCACCCGGCGCGCGCCGACTGGGCGACGCAGGCGACGGGCAGCGCGACCGCCGTCCGCCGGCTGTGGCAGAAGCAGCCGGCGGCGTCGGTCCTGCTGCCCACGGGCCGTACCTTCGACGCGATCTCCGTCCCCGAGACGTCCGGGTTCCTGGCGCTGGCCCGGATGGAGCGGCTGGAGCTGACGCTCGGGCCGGTGACGCTGACGCCGGACCGGCGGATGCAGTTCCTCGTGCTGCCGGGTGCCGGTGCCAAGCTCCCCGACCTGGTGCGCAGGCTGGGCTGGTCGCCGGCCTCCCTCGACCTGGCGGTGCTGGGCGAGGGCGCGTACGTGGCCGCGCCGCCCACGCGGTACGGGTCGCGGGGGGCCGTGCAGTGGGTCTGCCGGCCCACGCCGGCCAATCGGTGGCTGCCGGACGCGGAGGAGCTGCTCCCGCCGCTCGCGTACGCCTGCGGGCGGGACCGCTGACGCCCGCCCGTCCGGCTCCGGCGCGCACGGGGCCGTTCGCACGCTCCCCGCACTCCTCGCGGGCGGCCGTCCCGCCATAGGGTTCTGCTCGACGGAGGGAGATGTGGTGGGTGCCAGCGCCGTACGCGTACGAGATCTCTGGAAGCGGTTCGGGCAGCATGCCGCTGTCGCCGGGATCGACCTGGAACTGCCCGCGGGGAAGTTCGTCGGGCTCGTCGGGCCGAACGGGGCCGGGAAGACCACCACGTTGTCGATGGTGACCGGGCTGCTGCGCCCCGACCGGGGCACGGTCGAGGTGGTCGGGCACGACGTGTGGCGCGACCCGGTGCAGGTGAAGGCGCGGATCGGGGTGCTGCCGGAGGGGCTGCGGCTGTTCGAGCGGCTCTCCGGGCGCGAACTGCTCGCCTACTCGGGGCGGTTGCGCGGGCTGCCGGGCGCCGAGGTCGACAAGCGGGCCACGCAGCTCCTCGACGTCCTCGACCTGGCCGGCGCCCAGCACAAACTGGTCGTCGACTACTCGACCGGCATGCGCAAGAAGATCGGGCTCGCCGCCGCGCTGCTGCACAACCCCGAAGTGCTCTTCCTGGACGAGCCGTTCGAGGGCGTCGACCCGGTCTCCGCGCAGACCATCCGGGGCGTGCTGGAGCGGTACACCGCGTCGGGCGCGACCGTCGTCTTCTCCTCCCACGTCATGGAGCTCGTGGAGTCGCTGTGCGACTGGGTGGCCGTGATGGCCGCGGGCCGCATCCGCGCCCACGGGCCGCTCGCCGAGGTCCGCGGGGACGCGCCCTCGCTGCAGCGGGCGTTCCTCGAACTCGTCGGCGCCGACGGCCGGGACGCCGGCGCCGACCTCGACTGGCTGGGCGGCGGTGGCGCCCGGTGAGCGCCGCCGGACTCACCCCCGTCGTCGTACGGCTGAAGCTGTCGCTGCTGCGCAACGGGCTGAGGCAGTCCGGCGGGCGGCGGGCCGCCTACGTCGCCTCCGCCGCCGTCGCCCTGCTCTTCGCCGCGCTGCAGCTGGCCGGGCTGGTCGCGCTGCGCGGGCACCCGCACGCCGCGTCGCTGATCGCGCCGCTGGTGGCGGTGGTGGGGCTGGGGTGGGCGGTGATGCCACTGTTCTTCCCCGGCGGCGACGAGACGCTCGACCCGACCCGGCTGGTGATGCTGCCGCTGCGGCCCCGGCCGCTGGTGCGGGCGCTGCTCGCGGCCTCGCTGGTCGGCGTCGGGCCGCTGTTCACCCTGTGCCTGCTCGCCGGTTCCGTGATCGCGGTCGCGCACGGCGGGGCGGCGTACGCCGTCGGCGCCGCCGGGACCGTGCTCGCGCTGCTGGTGTGCGTGGCCCTCGCGCGGGCCGTCGCCGCCGCCAACGTACGGCTGCTGACCAGCCGCAGGGGGCGGGACCTCGCGGTGCTCAGCGGGCTGCTCGTCGCGGTCGGGGCGCAGGCCGTCAACTTCGGCGCGCAACGCCTCGGTTCGGGCGGGCTGGCGCAGCTCGACCCGGTGGCCGGGGTGCTGCGGTGGGTGCCGCCCGCGTCGGCGGTCGACGCGGCGCACTCGGCGAGCGAGGGGGCGTACGGGGTGGCGCTGGCGCAACTGGCGCTGAGCGCGGGCGCGCTGGCGGCACTGCTGTGGGTGTGGGCGCGGCACCTGACGCGGCTGATGACCGAGCCCGACGGGTCCACGCTGCCCGCCGCCGGGCCGGCGGCCCGCGACCGCTCCTCGGCCGGACTCGCCCGGCTGCTGCCCGCGGGCCGCACCGGCACGGTCATGGAACGCAGCCTGCGGTACGTGTGGCGCGACCCCAAGACCAAGGCGGCGTGGGTGACGTCGCTGGCCATCGGCCTGATCGTGCCGGTGTTCAACGCCTGGCAGGGCACCGGGTCGGTGTACTTCGCCTGCTTCGCCGCCGGAATGCTCGGCATCCAGATGTACAACCAGTTCGGCCAGGACACGTCCGCGTTCTGGATGGTCGCTCTGACCATCTCCACCACCCGGGACGCCTACCTCGAACTGCGCGCCCGCGCCCTGGCCCTGCTGCTGATCACCCTGCCGTACGCCACCCTCGTGACCGTGGTGACGACGGCGATGCTCGGCGAGTGGCCGCGGCTGCCCGAGGCGCTCGGCCTGTCCTTCGCGCTGCTCGGCGCGATGCTGGCGACCGGCGCGTGGACCTCCGCCCGCTTCCCGTACTCCGTCCCGCAGGAGGGCTACAAGAACGTCGCCCCCGGCCAGACCGGGCTCGCCTGGATCTCGATCTTCGGCGGGATGGTCGCCGCCGCGCTGCTGTGCGCCCCCGTCGTCGCGCTGACGGTCTGGCTGCACGCCGGCGCGGACGGCGACGGGTGGACCTGGCTGCTGCTGCCGGCCGGCGCCGTGTACGGGGCGGCGCTGACGGCGCTCGGGCTGCGCCTGGCCGCCCCGCGGGCGGCCGGGCGGCTGCCGGAGATCCTGGCGGCGGTCAGCAAGGGGTGACGGGCGCGCGTCACGTCCCCGTGTCCCGGAGGCCGTCCAGGAACGGTTCGACCGCCGCCCGCCACGCCTCCGGCTGGTCGTAGTGGACCAGGTGGCCGGCGTCGGGCACCTCCGCGTACCGGCCGCGGGGCAGGACGCGGACCATCTCCTGCGCCTCGGCGCGGCCCAGTTCGCCGTCCAGGCCGCGCACCACCAGCGTCGGGCACCGCACCTGGGCCAGCTCCTCCCAGTGCGCGTCGTACACCCACGTCTCGCGGGAGCGGAGCATCTGCTCCGGCTCGAAGACGGGCCGCCAGCCGTCGGAGGCCTCGGCCATCACCTCGGCGTAGAACTCGCCCCGGGCCGGATTCGGCCGCTCCGCCCACGGGTCGTCCTCGCCGAACCACTTGCGCACGTCGGCCAGGGTGGCGAAGGGCACCGGCCAGGCCTTGAACCACTCCGCCCACTCGCGCTGCGAGGCGGCGCCGAGCGCGGAGGCCCGCATGTCGCAGACGACCAGCCCGCGGACCAGGTCGGGCCGCTTGGCGGCGAGCTGCCAGGCGGTCAGCGCGCCCATGGCGTGCCCGACGAGGACGGCCGGGGCGAGGCCGAGCTGTTCGAGGGCGGCCTCGGCGTCGTCGACGTACGCCTCGCGGGTGTACGCCCCTTCGGAGGGCTTGTCGCTCCGGCCGTGGCCGCGCTGGTCGAGCGCGACGGCGCGGTACCGCCCGGAGAGCCGGCGGGCCGTGGCCGCCCAGTGCGAGGCCCGGCCCATCAGGCCGTGCAGCAACAGCACCCCGGGGGAGCCGTCGCCCTCCCCCGGCCCGTCCTCGGGCGGGTCCCCGAACTCCCAGGCCGCGAGACGTACGCCGTCCGCTCCGGTCACGTCGATGCGCCGCGCCATGGTTCCCGGCACCCCCAAGCTCCGCTCCGCCCGCTCCCGCCGGAGCCGGCCGGTCCTGTGAACCGTGTCCTGCCTGCCCTGCCTGCCGTGCCTGCCGTACGTGTCGTCGTACCGCTGTCCTGCCGTTCTCCGACGCCGGCCGTCAGGGCGCGCGTCCGGGGGAGTACGCCGGTGCACATTCCTGTCAGCGCGCGCCCGTCGCGGTCCGTCACTCGCAGGCTATCGAATGCAGGTTCGAAAATGCTGTCCCGCTGGACAACACCCCTCCTTCGAGTGACACCTGTCGGGGATTGAGCGCCGCCACGGCGGGGAGATCTTCAACGGGAGGCGGACCGCTCGGGGAAACCGGTCCGAGGGGAATGACCCTGAGAGCTCGGGGCTCCGGGTCAGCACAGGGGAGGACAGGCCCCGGCGCCCTGCGGCGCCGGGGCCCAGAACGTCTCCGCGGCACATCCTCCCGCCCCTCCCCCGCCGGACGGCGTCACCGCCGGACCAGGGCCAAAGAGCCCTCGGGTCATGTGCCTCACGCCCCGGCGCCGCACCCACGGCGGCCGAACGCCCCGGTCCGGCGCATCGCATCCCGGATGCCCCGGAACCGAAACGGTGCCGCGACGTCCGTGCCCGCCACGGGAGACGACGCGTATGCGGCGACGGGCGCCGGCCGGCTCCGGGCATCGCCGCGGGCGGCCGCCCCGGACGCGCTCAGGCCTTGGCGACGAACACGTGGGAGGCGACGTCCGACTCCAGTTCGGCCGCCTCGCCGCCGCTGCCGACCAGCACGCCGCCCGCCGCCTCCGTCACGCTCACCACCGAGCCGGGCTGCACACCGGCCCGGCGCAGCGTGTACATCAGCTGCGCGTCGGTCTGGATCGGCTCACCGATCCGGCGCACGACGACCGTCTTGCCCTCGGGCCCCGGGTCGAGACTGGCCAGCGACACCATGCCCTCGTCCAGGAACGGGTCCGCGCCGTCCTTCTCGCCCAGCTCCTCCAGGCCCGGGATCGGGTTGCCGTACGGCGACTCGGTCGGGTGCCGCAGCAGCTCCAGCACGCGCCGCTCGACGGCCTCGCTCATCACGTGCTCCCAGCGGCAGGCCTCGGCGTGCACCTGCTCCCACTCCAGACCGATCACATCGACGAGCAGGCACTCCGCGAGCCGGTGCTTGCGCATCACCCGCGTGGCGAGCCGGCGGCCCTCCTCGGTGAGCTCCAGGTGCCGGTCGCTGGCGACGGACACCAGGCCGTCGCGCTCCATCCGCGCCACCGTCTGGCTGACCGTCGGCCCGCTCTGGTCGAGCCGCTCGGCGATCCGGGCACGCATGGGGACCACACCTTCCTCCTCCAGCTCGAGGATGGTGCGGAGATACATCTCCGTGGTGTCGATCAGTCCGGACATACGTGCCCCTCGATGAGATCGGCCGGAGGCTCGACGGCTCTCCCGGCTCGTGCGCTGGCCCTGGATTCAATTCTGACGCATACCACCGACAACCGTGCCGCGCCGTCGCAGCGACGGCGTCGCCGGACCCCGGGCGGCGGGACCACGGCGCCACCGGCGCCCCCCGCGCACCGCCGGCCCCTCCGCGCCCGCGGACGCCCGGGCCCGCGGGCCCCTCCCGCGGGCCGGGGACGGCCGCCCCGGTGCCGGAACAGGGCCCGCCGCCCCCCGCGGCGCCCCCGGACGGCCCTGCGACGCACGCCCCCGCACCCGTATTGACACGGCACTGGTCCAGACCGCACCGTGATCCGCGACACAGGCACACCGAAGGGGCCACGCATGAGCGACCGCAAGCCGGCCGGCCGGTTCCTGGACGCGGCGATCGGCCTGCTGCACCGCGTCCGCGACGAGGAGGCCGACGCCGTCGAGGCCGCCGGCACGCTGCTGGCCGACACCGTCGTCGCCGGCGGCCGGCTCTTCGCCTTCGGCGCCGGTCACTCCTCGCTCGCCGCGCAGGACGTCGTCTACCGCGCCGGGGGCCTCGCCCTGATGAACCTGCTGGCCGTACCCGGCGTCGTCGGCGTCGACGTGATGCCGGCCACGCTGGGCTCCGCGCTGGAGCGGGTGGACGGCCTCGCGAGCGCCGTCCTGGACAGCTCCCCCCTCCGCGCGGGCGACGCCCTGGTGATCATCTCGCTGTCGGGCCGCAACGCGCTCCCCGTGGAGATGGCCCTGAACGCCCGCGCGCTCGGGGTGAAGGTCATCGGCGTGACCTCGCTGGCGTACGCCGCGCGGACGAAGTCCCGGCACGCCTCGGGCACCTTCCTGAAGGACCACTGCGACGTCGTCCTCGACTCGAAGATCGCGGTCGGCGACGCGGAGCTCACCCTCGACACCGTGCCGGCGCCCTTCGCCCCCGCCTCCACGGTCGTCGCCACGGCCCTCCTCCAGGCCGTCCTGGCCACCGCCACCGCCGCCCTCGCCGACCGCGGCGTCGAGCCCCCGCTCCTGCGCTCCGGCAACGTGGACGGCGGCCACGACTGGAACGGCCGCGTCCTGGAGCAGTACCGGGACCGCATCTTCTACCGGTACTGAGCGCCGCTCCCCGGCCGGCACCGCGCGGCGCCCGCCCGCCGCCCGGGCCGCGCCCCCTACCGCTCCCGCTCCGCCGCCGCCCCCGCCAGATCCAGCGCCGTCGCGATCCGCACCGCCACGTCCTCCGCGTACGTCACGTCGGAGCGTTCGAACGCACTGCGCCCGGCCGTGCGCAGAAACGTCACGACGCCGAGCGTCCGCCCCCTGCTGCGCAGCACCGCGCACAGGGCGTGCACCGCGTCCGCCGGCCACTGCCGGGCCAGCGCCCACGCGCGCGCCCGCTCGGCCGGCCCGGCACCGGCACTGGCCCGCACCGCCCCGGCCCGCTCCACGCACTGCACCGCCGGATGCCCCTCGTCGTAGCGCACCGGCAGCCCGGCCGCACCGGTCGGCAGGCTCGGTCCGGGCGCCCCCGCGGGCGTGGCCGCGATCCGCACCAGCCGCACCGGGCCCGCCTCCGTGTCCGCCCGCGCCCCGCCCGCCACCCGGTCGATCAGCGCGTGGTCGGCGAACCCGGCGAGCGCGAAGTCCAGGTGGACGGTGGCCGCCTCCGCCGGGTCCTCGCACTCGGCGGCGGCCCGCGCCGCGCGGTGCAGCTGCTGCGCCCGGAACCGCAGCAGCGCCGCCTCCTGCTCACCCTGCTTGACCTCGGTCACGTCCTGGAACAGCCAGCCGACGCCCAGCGGCACCGGCTCCTCCGCGAGCGGCGAGGCCAGCCGCAGGAACCCGCTGCGCCAGCAGCGCCGCCGCTCGCCCTCCGGGGTGCGCACGCTCACCCAGATCTCGGCGGGCGCGGGCGGCGCGCCCTCCGCCAGCACGTGCGTGAGCGCGCTCTCCAGCTCCTCCACGCCCTGCGCGAGCAGCTCCCCGAGCGGCCGCCCGAGGACCGTCGTGCGCCCCGTGCCCAGCGCCCGGGCCGCGTGCGCGTTGACGACGGCGGGCCGCAGATCGGCGTCGACGAGCACCACCCCCCAGCTCGCGTCCTCGAACAGGGCCTCGCTCAGCGCGATGGACCGCTCCAGGTCGATCTGCGCGTGCACCTCGCTGAAGGCGCAGTAGACACCCGCCGGCCGGCCGTCCGGCCCGCGCACGGCCGCCGACTGCGTCCGCACCAGCACCCGGCCGCCGTCCTTGGTCAGCAGCGCGAACTCGTGCACCTGCCGCCCCGGGGCGTGCCGGGCGGACATCAGCCGCGCCTCGACCTCCGCGGCGTCCGCGCTGCGCACGGCCCACCCGGCGAACCCCCGCCGCCCCACCGCCTCGGCCGCGGTCCACCCCAGGATCCGCTCCGCCTCGCGGTTCCAGTGGGTGACGACCCCGTCGGCGTCGAAGGCGCACAGGGCGGCGTCCATCCCGTCGAGCAGCGCCGCCAGCAGATCGGCGCCGTCCCGCTCGGGCTGCTCCGGCTCGTCCGGTCCCAGCTCGTCGGTGGTCCCACTACGCCGGGAAGCACTCACCTGGACCCCCTGCAGGCCGCGTCCGCACGTACGGCGCGTCGGTTCGCTCACTCACCTTCATTCAACTCGAACGTGACGCAGCACACACCGGGTTCCCGCAAGATTGCGGGAATCGTTGCACGACCAGAACACACCCCGGCGGCTCCCCCGGCCCGAGCCGCGACGGCGGCGACCCCGCCGCCGCGGCCCGGCACCCCGGCCGGCGAGCGCGCGGCACCCCGGCCGCGGGACGGACGCGGGAGGGCTACGGGGTCCCGCCCCGGGCGTCCGCGTCGCCGCACAGCGCCTGCCGGTACAGCGCCGACAGCGCGTCGTCGACGGGGTGGCGCCGCGGCTTCCCCGAGGAGTCCAGCTCGTTCCACCGCGTGAGGTTGACCGCGACGGACATCCGGCGCCTGCCGTCGGCCCGGGTCAGGGACATCGTCCCGGCTCCCCAGACCGTGCCGTCGTGCCCCCAGAAGGTCCCGCAGCCCGGAACGTCGACCCTGTGCAGACCGAGGCCGTAGTCGACCGTCGTTCCGTCCAGGGCGCGGACCGGGACCGTGCGCTGCATCTGCGCCAGCGACGACCGGCCGACGATCCCGCCGCCGAGCAGCCTGCCGTAGAAACGGTTGAGGTCCTCCATGGTCGAGACCAGCCCGGCCCCGGTCGTCACCCAGGACATGTCGTAGACGCTGTAGTCGCGCGGCGGATCGATCAAGCCGTACAACGCCTCGTACATCCGCGAGTGCGGCCCCTCGATGCGCGGCCCGGACGGGAACCCGGTGTGCCGGAGCCCGGCCCGCTCGACGACGTTCCGGGTGATGTACTCCTCGGCCGGGATGCCGGTCACCCGCTCCAGGAGCTGGCCGAGGAGCAGGTAGTTGGTGTTGGAGTACACCCCTGTGGGGCCCCCGGGCTCGCCCGCGGGAGGCGCCGCGAGACCCATCTCGATCAGCTCCGCCGGACGGAACCGCCTGAACCGGTTGTCGTCCAGGCTCTCCGGCGAGACGTCCGGCAGGGAAGGCCACGCCCCCAGCGACGGGAACGCGTAGGGGAGGTAGTCGCTGATGCCGCTGGTGTGGTTCAGCAGCATCCGGACCGTCACCTTCCTGCCGCGCTCCCCCGGCACCAGCCGCGGCAGGTAGCCGCCGATCGGCGCGTCGAGCCGGATCCGGCCCGCCTCGACCTGCTGCATCACCGCGGCGGCGGTGAAGGTCTTGGTGATGCTGCCGACGCGCTGCCACATGCCGGGCCGGACCGGACGGCCGGTTGCGACATCGGCGACCCCGGCGGCACCGCGCCAGGTCCGGCCGTCCGCGCGCACCTCGGCGTACACCCCCGGCACCCCCGCCCGGCGGACCCCCTCCAGGGCCGCCTCCAGCCGCCCCGGATCGAGGCCGGCCGACGGGCCCGTACGGCCGGCCGGCCCGGCCTCCGCCCCGCCGGGCGCGGGAGCCGCCGCCACCGTGCCCGCGCACACGCTCAGCGCGGTCACCCCTGCACATAACACCGATCGGATCCTCAAGACATCCGTCCTCTCGTGATCGACGGGCGCGACGGGGACCCTCCCCGCGCTTTCCGGCTTCGGCCGCTCACCCGGCCAGGGCGCGGCGCAGAGCGGCACCGAGCTCGGCGTTCTGCCGCTGCGAGACCTCGGCGGACAACAGCGCCTGCGACCCGTGGAAGGTGCCGGCCCACTGGTGCAGCTCGACCGGCACGCCCGCCCGCAGCAGGCGCAGCGCGTAGTCGATGTCCTCGTCGCGGTTCGGGTCGAACTCCGCGGTGGCGATGTAGGCCGGCGGCAGCCCGGACAGGTCGGCGGCCCGCGCCGGCGCGGCGTACGGCGTGGCGGGCCGGGAACCCAGGTAGTGCCGCCACGCCGCGGCGGCCTTGCCCCGGTCGAACCAGGGCGTGGCGGTGAAGTTCCGCGCCGACCACGTCTCCTGCCGGTCGTCGAGCCCCGGCTGGTTGAGCAGCTGGAAGCGGATCGCCGGCCCCCGCTCGTCGCGCGCCCGCAGCGCCACCGCGGCGGCGAGCCCGCCGCCCGCGCTGTGGCCCCCGACCGCGATCCGCTCCGGATCGACACCGATCCCGGCCGCGTGCTCGGCCGCCCAGGTCAGGACGGCGTAGGCGTCGTCCAGGGCGGCCGGGAACCGGTGCTCGGGCGCCAGACGGTACCCCACCGAGATCACCACCGCGCCGGAGCTCGCCGCGAGCCGGGCGGCCCACGGGTGCTCGGTGTCCAGGTCGCCCATGACGAATCCGCCGCCGTGCAGCCACACGACGGCGCCCCGCGCCCGGCGCGGGCGGTAGATCCGCACCGCCACGTCCGGGTCGGCGGGCACCGTGCGGTCCTCGATCTCCAGGTCCGCGGCGTCCGGCACCGGCACCGCGGCGGCCGCCTCGGCGAGCCTCCTGCGCGCGCCGGCCGGGTCGGCCAGGTCGGTCCGGGGGAGCAGCGGGACGAACGCTTCGAGTTCGGGATCCATGACGGCCATCCTCACGGCCGCCCGCCGCCGGGTCACCCGCCGCCCGTCGCGCGTCCCGCCCCGATCGCGCACCGACCGGCGCGCCCCCTCCTCCTATCCTGCTGCCATGGAGGCACTGGCCGTACGGCTGTCGGGACTGGATCCGTACGTCGACGGCGCGATCCGCATCGTCGCGTTCTACGACACGCTGATGCGCCGGCGGGTAGACCTCCCCGCCCTCGCCCGGGCCTCGGCGGGCCTGGCCGAGTGCGTCGCGGGCGTCCGGCTCCACGGCACGGCACGGGAGATCCGGATCTCGCCCGACGGCCGGGAAGCGCCCGCCCCGCCCCCGCCCGCGTCCACCACGACGCCGGTCACCCTCGACGAGGAGGAGATCGGCGCGGTGTGGCTGGAACGCCCCGGCCCGCCCAACCCGCTCGACGACGTCCTCCTCGAACGGCTCGCCATCGCCGTCGCGGCAACCCTCGAACGGTACGGCCCGGCCCGCACCACCATGGCCGACCCCGCCCTCGTCGAACTGGCGATCAGCTCCGACAGCGACGAGGCCGCCCGGGCACGGGCGTTACGGCTCCTGGGATTCCCCGGCGACCTGCCGGTCCACGCCGTCGCCGTACGCTCCCGCCTCCCGCTCGACCAGATCGCCGGCCTGATCTGCCCGGCCCGCCCGGTGAAGGCGGCACCGCTCGCCGACGTGGGAGCCGTCCTGGCCACCACCACGGACCCGGCCCGGCTCCCGGCAGGCGTGCGCGCGGGCGTCGGCGCCCCCGGAAGCCCCGACCGGTCCTGGCGGCAGGCCCGCACCGCCCTGCGCTTCACCACCCCGCGCGAACCCGTCGTCCACTACACCGGCCTGGGCGCGCTGGCGCTCCTGGCCGAGATCCCCCGGGACGTCTCCCGCGGCAACGCCGACGTGGCCGCCGTCGCCCGCCTCGCCGCCCACCCGGACGACCTGGAGACCCTGGACACCTACTGCGCCACCGGCTCCCTGCGCCGGGCCGCCGACCTCCTCCACCTGCACCACAGCAGCGTCGCCCGGCGGCTCGAACAGATCGCGAGGACCCTGGGGATCGACCTCACCGAGCCCGCCGGACTGACGAGGGCCCGGCTCGCCCTCACCGCGTGGCGGCTGCTCGACGACTGAGCGGAACCCGTCCCGCCGCAGCGGCGGGGCCCCGTCGCGGGGCGCGGGCCGGCCGGCGCGCCCTCGGCCGGCGGGACCGGCGGCGCCCTCCCGGCACGCGTCGGCCGGCCCGTGCCCGCCCGCCGGACCGGGCGGAGGAGGTCCCGGGCACCTGCCCCGGTCGCCGCCGGCCACGGCCCGCGCGTGACCGCCCCGCTCCCCGGGCACCGGACCGCCGGGTGCCGCCCGCCGCTTCGGCCGGGGCCGTCCCCCGCCTCCTCGTGCGCGGAACGCCGGCGCTTCGAAAAAACGGTTGATCGCGGGCCGGGCGCAAGCCGGGCGCGCGGAGCGCTCCCCTATCAAAATGATCGATCCCTTGTTCGGCGAAATGATCCGCTGCACACGAACGAGCGCTCGCTCCCCGGTACGACCGCTCCGCCTCCACCTGATCGCTAGGGTGACCCGCATACGAGAAGGGAGGTCGCTCGCTTCGCCGGCGCGTGCCGGAGCCCGCCTCCTCGGCGGAGCCGGGCCGAGCGACCAGCCCCGGTCATCGCGATTCCCGGAATCAGGGAGGTGCCCCCGATGACTACGTTTCCCGCAGGCGAGCAGACCCACCAGGCTGTGCTTCCTCAGCAGCATGCTCTGGAATCCGTGAGAGCAGACACCCCCGGGAGCAGGGACGAAACGGCTCACGGACACCCCGCCGTCGCGCGGGGCACCGGCGGGGAACATGGGCGAGGGGAGACCGGCGAGCGCGGCACCAGGGTCCGCCGGCGTCACGCCGCCTCCACCGCCGCGGCAGCGGAGGCGGCAGAGAAGGGGAGCGGTGACGCTCCCGTGCACCAACCGGTGCACACAGGCGGCGCCGGCGCCGGCAGGGTCCTCGTGCTGTCCAAGGACGGGCAGCCTCTGATGCCCTGCCACCCCGCTCGCGCCCGCGCACTCATGAGCGGGGGGAGGGCTGTCGTCGCCCGCCACGCGCCTTTCACCATCCGGCTGAAAGACCGCACACGCGCCGGGTCGGAGGTCGATGGCGTGCAGTTGCGCATCGATCCGGGGTCCAGAGGCACCGGGCTCGTCCTCACCGACGACAAGGAGGAGGCCGGTCCGCAGGGAACGACCGTCATGGTCCGGCGCGGGCTGGTCTCCGTCGAGCTCCGGCACCGTGGCGATCGGATTCGCCTGCGCATGCGACAGCGAGCCGGTTACCGGCGCAGACGACGCTCGGCCAACCGCCGGTACAGAGCACCTCGCTCGGCCAACCGGCTCCGCCCCGCGGGGTGGCTGCCGCCCTCGCAGCGCCACCGCATCGACACCACGCTCTCCGTGGCGGCGCGTCTGTGCCGCTACGCACCGGTCACGGAGATCCACGTGGAACGTGTCGCCTTCGACATCCACTCCATCGTCGCAGGCAGGCCTCTCACCGCAGCCGAGTACCGGCAGGGAACGCTCGCCGGGACGGAGACCCGCGCCTACCTCCACGCCAAATGGAACAGAGGCTGCGCCTACTGCGGCATCACCGGCGTCCCCTTGAACATCGACCACCTCACCCCGCGCAGCCGAGGAGGCTCGAACCGCTTGTCCAACCTCGTCCTCGCGTGCGTTCCCTGCAACCAGGCCAAGAACAACAGGCCCGTCGAGGTCTTCCTCGCCGACCGGCGGGACCGGCTCGCGACGATCCTCCAGCAGGTCAGGGCTCCGCTCCACGACGCCGCCGCCATGAACGCGACCCGCCGGCAGCTCACGGCGGCCCTGGGCGCCCTCGGCCGTCCCGTGCAGGCCTGGTCGGGTGGACGCACCCGGTGGAACCGCAGCGCCATGGGACTGGCCAAGACCCACACTCTGGACGCGTTGTGCGTCGGTCGACTGGATCACGAGAACGGTGACGCGATCGTACGGGTTCCCCTGCGGGTGCTCGTCGCCGAGGCCACCGGGCGCGGCTCCTACGCGCGCACCACTCCGGACCGGTTCGGTTTTCCCCGCCTCCGGCGGCCCCGTACCAAGCAGCACTTCGGATATGTCACCGGGGATCTGGTACGGGCCGCTGTGCCCACCGGGAAGTGGACGGGCACGTGGACGGGGCGCGTCTCCGTCCGGGCCCGGGGGCAGCACGGCCTCACCACGCGGGCAGGCCGCTTCAGCGTGTCCCACCGGCATCTGCGGCTCCTGCAGCGGGCCGATGGGTACGGCTACACGTTCCGGCCGGAAGCGACCCGGTCAACTTTCCGGAAAATCGGTTGATAGTCGATCAGCCTCGTTCCTAGGCTGTGAAGCACCGAGGAGAGGAGGTGGTTCGGAGCATGTATGCACACCGGACGTCGGAGGTGACTGCGGGCTAGCGGCCCGCCGTCGTACTCAGTTCGGCGCCGGACCAGCGTGTGTGAGATACACGCAGCCGGCCAATCCAACGCAGTCACCCGACCCGCGAGTCGCCGGTACGTCCGGCCGGCTCCTCCTCGGAGGAACCCGACTCGCGGGTCGTCTGCGTGTACGGGGGCCTTCCGGGCGGGTGGGCCCGGCTCAGTGGGCGATGTCCGCGTAGCCCTCGATCTCCCGCGGGTCGCGCGGGCCCGGGCCGACGTAGCGGGCGGAGGGGCGGACCAGGCGGCCGGTGCGCTTCTGTTCCAGGATGTGGGCCGACCAGCCGGCCGTGCGGGCGCAGGTGAACATCGACGTGAACATGTGGGCCGGGACCTCGGCGAAGTCCAGGACGATGGCCGCCCAGAACTCCACGTTGGTGGCGAGGATCCGGTCGGGGCGCCGGTTGTGCAGCTCCTCCAGGGCCGCCTTCTCCAGCGCCTCGGCGACCTCGAAGCGGGGAGCGCCCAGTTCCCGGGCGGTGCGGCGCAGGACGCGGGCCCGCGGGTCCTCGGCGCGGTAGACGCGGTGGCCGAAGCCCATGAGGCGTTCGCCGCGGTCGAGGGCCTGCTTGACGTATCCCTCCGCGTCGCCGGTGCGTTCGATCTCCTCGATCATGCCGAGGACGCGGGAGGGGGCGCCGCCGTGCAGCGGGCCGGACATGGCGCCGACGGCGCCGGAGAGGGCGGCGGCCACGTCCGCGCCGGTGGAGGCGATCACGCGGGCGGTGAAGGTGGAGGCGTTCATGCCGTGCTCGGCGGCCGAGGTCCAGTAGGCGTCCACCGCCGCCACGTGCTTGGGGTCGGGCTCGCCGCGCCAGCGGATCATGAAGCGTTCGACGACGGAGCGTGCCTTGTCGATCTCGCGCTGCGGGACCATGGGCAGGCCCTGGCCGCGGGCGGACTGGGCGACGTAGGACAGGGCCATGACGGCGGCGCGGGCGAGGTCCTCGCGGGCCTGCTCGGCGTCGATGTCGAGGAGGGGTTTCAGGCCCCAGACGGGGGCGAGCATGGCGAGTGCGGACTGCACGTCGACGCGTATGTCGCCGGAGTGCACGGGGATGGGGAAGGGCTCCGCGGGCGGCAGGCCCGGGTTGAAGGCCCCGTCGACGAGCAGTCCCCATACGTTGCCGAAGGAGACGTGGCCGACCAGGTCCTCGATGTCGACGCCCCGGTAGCGGAGCGCCCCACCTTCCTTGTCCGGTTCGGCGATCTCCGTTTCGAACGCGACGACCCCTTCGAGTCCGGGTACGAAGTCGGACATCAGGCGGCTCCTCGTGAGGTGGGACGACGGATGGTGTGGTGGGGTGGGACGGCCGTGGGCCGGACGTCGGACGCGGTGTCCGCCCGGTGGATCCGCGGTCGTCCGTCGCCGACTCGCGGTCCCCGCGCGTACCCCGGTGATGCCCGGTGCGGCCGGCGGTCATCCCACCGGATCGGAAGCAGCACGATATCCCTGAGTGCCACCTTTGGGGAGTAGTCGCGGCACTCAGTGCCATTCGGTGACGAAGGACACTCTTCCGCGGGACGGGCCGGGGCCGCGATACGGCAAGATGACCGCGTGACCGACCGAGACGCCGTTCCCTTCGATCTCGCCTCGATGCGCAAGCAGTACCGGGCGGAGGGGCTCTCCGAGAGCGACCTGGCCGCCTCTCCCGTCGAGCAGTTCGCCCGCTGGTTCGCGCAGGCCGCGACGGAGGGCGGGATGTTCGAGCCGAACGCCATGGTCGTCTCCACGGCGGACGCCGAGGGCCGGCCCAGTTCCCGCACGGTGCTGCTGAAGCACTTCGACGAGCAGGGTTTCGTCTTCTACACCAACTACGGCTCCCGCAAGGCGCGCGACCTGGCCGAGAACCCGCACGTCTCGCTGCTCTTCCCCTGGCACCCGATGGCCCGCCAGGTCATCGTCTCCGGGGTGGCGCGGCGCACCGCGCGGGACGAGACGGCCGCCTATTTCCGCACCCGTCCGCACGGCTCCCGGCTGGGCGCGTGGGCGAGCGCCCAGTCCGCGGTGATCGCCGGGCGTGCGGAGCTGGACGCGGCGTACGCCGAGCTGGCCGCCCGGTATCCCGAGGGCGAGCAGGTGCCGGTGCCGCCGCACTGGGGCGGTTTCCGGGTGGTGCCGCACGCGGTGGAGTTCTGGCAGGGCCGGGAGAACCGGCTGCACGACCGGCTGCGGTACGTGGCGCAGCCGGACGGGAGCTGGCGGGTGGAGCGGCTCAGCCCCTGAGCGGGCGGGCCGGCCGGGACCGGGCCGCGGGCCGGGCCTCGGGCCGGGCCTCGGGCCGGGTCCGGCAGGCCCTGGACGGTGCGGCGGGTTCCGGCCCCGAGGGGCCGCGCGGGCGGGGGCTACCCCTTCCGCGGCTCCTTCGCCCCGCCCCGTCCCGTCTGCGTCCGCACCGCCCCCATGCTCGCCGCGATGACCAGGGCGATCGCGAGGGCCTCGGTGGTGGTGAGGGCCTGGTCGAGGACGAGGAAGCCGGCGGTCGCGGCGAGGGCCGGTTCCAGGCTCATCAGGACGGCGAAGGTGGAGGCGGGCAGGCGGCGCAGGGCAAGGAGTTCGAGGGTGTAGGGCAGGACGGAGGAGAGGATCGCGACGGCGGCGCCGAGTGCGATCGTCACCGGGTCGACGAGCTTCGCGCCCGACTCGGCGATCCCGAGGGGCAGGAAGAGCGCGGCCGCGACGGCCATGGCGAGCGCCAGCCCGTCGGCCTGCGGGAAGCGCCGCCCCGTGCGGGCGCTGAAGACGATGTACGCCGCCCACATCGCGCCGGCGCCGAGCGCGAAGGCGACGCCGGCCGGGTCGAGTCCGCCGAAGCCCCCGCCGCCGAGGAGGAAGACGCCGGCGAGGGCGAGCCCGGCCCACACGACGTTGATCACGCGGCGGGAGGCGAGGACGGACAGGGCGAGCGGGCCGAGCACTTCCAGGGTGACGGCGGGGCCGAGGGGGATGCGGGCGACGGCCTGGTAGAAGAGGCCGTTCATCGCGCCCATGGCGAGGCCGAAGACGACGACCGTGCCCCAGTCGGTGCGCGAGTGCCCGCGCAGCCGGGGCCGGCAGACCAGCAGCAGCACGATCGCGGAGACCAGCAGGCGCAGCGTCACCACGCCCAGCGCGCCGGCCCGCGGCATCAGCGTCACCGCCAGCGCGCCGCCGAACTGCACCGACACGCCTCCGGCGAGGACGAGGCCGACCGGCCCGAGGGCGCTCCGGCGGTGCGGGGCGCTTCCCGGGGCGGGGGTGGCGGCGGTGCTGGAAGGGGCGGCGCTGGGGGTGGTCACGGGCACATCCGGGGATCGACGGGCTTCGTTCATCGTGATGCACTTGTCGGTCCAGGGTAGTGGACCCTGTCAGGTGTGTGAACCGGATATGGAGCTGTCCTGGCGGCCCGTGCCCTCCAGCGCCTCCGCCAGCACCTCCGCCAGGTGCCGCCCCCGCACCCCCGCCAGCTGCTCCAGCTGGGTGCGGCAGGAGAAGCCGTCCGCGAGGACCACCGCGTCCGGCGGGGCCTGGCGGACCGACGGCAGGAGCTGTTCCTCCGCGCAGGCCCGCGACACCTCGAAGTGGCCCCGGGTGAAGCCGAAGTCGCCGGCCAGGCCGCAGCAGCCGCCGCTCGGCCCGCCGGTGAGGCCGGCGGCCTCGCGCAGGCGGCGGTCGGGGGCGTCGCCGAGGACGGCGTGCTGGTGGCAGTGGGTCTGGCCGACGGCCGCGCGGTCCAGGCGGGGTGGGGTCCAGCCGGGGGCGTGCCGCTCCAGCGCCTGGGCGAAGGTCAGGACCCGGCCGGCGAGCCGGGCGGCGCGCGGGTCGTCCGGCAGCAGCTCGGGCAGGTCGGCGCGGAGGGCCGCCGCGCAGCTCGGCTCCAGGACGACGACCGGCGCGGCCGTGGCCAGCACCGGTTCCATCAGGTCGAGCGTGCGCCGCAGCACCGCGCGGGCGTGGTCGAGCTGGCCGGTGGAGACGTACGTCAGTCCGCAGCACACGCGGGCGCGGCGGGCCGTGAGCAGGGCCGCGGCCGAGCGGGTCCGGCCGTCGCCGACCGGGTGCCCGCGCGTCCGCAGCGTCGGCGGCAGCGCCACCCGCAGCCCGGCCGCCTCCAGCACGCGCACGGCGGCCCGGCCGACGGACGGTGTCAGGTGCTCGGTGAAGGTGTCGGGCCACAGCACCACCAGGTCGCCGTCCGGCCGTTCCGCCGGCCGCCGGGCGCGCCACCACCGGCTGAAGGTCTGCCGCGCCAGCTTGGGGATCTCCCGCTCCGGCGCGATCCCGGCCAGCCGCTTGGCGGCCCGCGCGAGGGGCCGTACGCCCGCCAGCGCGTTGAGGGCCGCCGCCGCGCGGGCGCGGGAGGCCCAGTGCAGCCACTGCGGCAGCCGGCCCATGCTGTAGTGCGCGGCCGGGCGCCGCCGGCCGGCGTAGTGGTGGTGCAGGAACTCCGCCTTGTAGGTGGCCATGTCGACCCCGACCGGGCAGTCCGAGCGGCACCCCTTGCAGGACAGGCACAGATCCAGCGCGTCCCGCACCTCCGTCGAGCGCCAGCCGTCGGTGACCAGCTCGCCCGCCAGCATCTCGTGCAGCAGCCGGGCCCGTCCGCGCGTGGAGTGCGCCTCCTGTCCCGTCGCCCGGAAGGACGGGCACATCACGGCCGCCCCGGACACCGGCGTCGTGCGGCACTTGGCGACGCCCACGCAGCGGCGTACGGCGGCCGCGAAGTCGCCGCCGTCGGCGGAGTAGCCGAAGGTCACGTCGACGGGCTCGCGCGGCAGGACGGAGAAGCGCAGGCCCGAGTCCAGGGGCGCGGGGCGTACCAGCATCCCGGGGTTGAGCAGGTCGTCGGGGTCCCAGACGCCCTTGGCCCGCTCGAAGAGGGCCACCAGTTCCGTGCCGTACATCCTGGGCAGCAGCTCGGCGCGCGCCTGCCCGTCGCCGTGCTCGCCGGACAGCGAGCCGCCGTGCGCCACGACCAGGCCGGCCAGTTCCTCGGAGAAGCGGCGGAAGCGGGCGACGCCCGGTTCGGTCAGCAGGTCGAAGTCGATCCGGGCGTGGATGCAGCCGTCCCCGAAGTGCCCGTACGGCGTGCCGCGCAGTCCGTGCGCGGCCAGCAGCGCCCGGAAGTCCCGCAGGTAGGCGCCGAGCCGGGCGGGCGGCACCGCGCAGTCCTCCCAGCCGGGCCAGGCCTCCGAGCCGTCCGGCATCCGGGTCGCCGTGCCGGCGGCGTCCTCCCGGATCCGCCACAGCGCGCGCTGGGCGCCCGGATCGGCCACCACCAGGAAGTCCACGACGTCGGCCGCCCGCACGATCGTCTCGGCCCGCGCGCGTGCCTCCTGCTCGGACTGGCCGCCGGTCTCCACGAACAGCCAGGCCCCGCCCCGCGGCAGCCCCGCCGCGGAGGGCACCAGGTCGGCCGCCATGCCCTCCACGGTGAGCGGCCGGTGCGGCAGCAGTGCGGCGGCGGCCTCGGCGGCGGCGCTCTCGTCGGCGTACGCCAGCACGGCCAGCGCCCGTGCGCGGGGCGCCTCGACCAGCCGGACGACCGCCTCGGTCAGGAGGCCCAGCGTGCCCTCCGAGCCGCAGAAGGAGCGGGCCACGTCGGCGCCGTTCTCCGGCAGCAGCGCGTCCAGCGCGTACCCGGAGATGCGGCGGGGCAGCTCGGGGAAGCCGGTCCGCAGCCGCGCCAGCTCGCCCTCGGCCAGCGCCTGCAGCCCGTCCGGCGCCCCGGCCCAGCTCCGCCCGAGCCGCAGTCGCTGCCCGCGCGCGGTGATCACGTCCAGCTCCCGCACGCTGTCCGCGGTCGTGCCCCAGGCCACCGAGTGCGCGCCGCAGGAGTTGTTGCCGATCATCCCGCCGAGGGTGCACCGGCTGTGCGTGGAGGGGTCCGGGCCGAAGCGCAGGCCGTGCGGGGCGGCGGCCTCCTGGAGCCGGTCGAGGACCAGGCCCGGCTGGACGACGGCCGTGCGCTCCCGCGGGTCCAGGGCGATCAGCCGGTTCATGTGCCGGGTGAAGTCCAGCACCACGCCCGTGCCGGTCGCCTGCCCCGCGATCGAGGTCCCGCCGCCGCGCGCCACGACCGGCACGCCGTGCTCCCGGCACACCGCCAGCACGGCCGCCACGTCGTCGGCGTCCCGCGGCGCCACGACCCCCAGCGGGACCCGCCGGTAGTTGGACGCGTCCATGGTGACCAGCGCCCGGGAGGCGACGTCGAACCCGACGTCGCCCCGGACGGCCTCGCGCAGCTCACCCTCGAGATCGGCCATAGGTCCAGCAAAGCAGCCCGCGCGCCTCCCGTCAGGCGTCCGGGGGCGGGGCCGGGCCGCGGCGCCCGGATCCCGCCGCTCACCCCGATGGCGTCTCACCCGACGGAACACGTTTCGCCCGGTTTACCGGAGGGACTACGCTCCCGTCCGTGGCTGAGATCCAGATTCCCTCTGACATCAAGCCCGCGGACGGACGTTTCGGCGCGGGTCCCTCCAAGGTGCGGACGGAGGCGCTGGACGCCCTCGCCGCCACCGGTACCTCCCTCCTGGGCACCTCCCACCGCCAGGCCCCCGTCAAGAACCTGGTCGGCAAGGTGCGCGAGGGCATCAGCGAGCTGTTCCAGCTGCCCGACGGCTACGAGGTGATCCTCGGCAACGGCGGCTCCACCGCGTTCTGGGACATCGCGACCCACGGCCTGATCGAGAACAGGTCGCAGCACCTCAGCTTCGGCGAGTTCTCCTCCAAGTTCGCCAAGGCCGCCAAGCTCGCCCCGTGGCTGGCCGAGCCGGACGTCATCTCCGCCGACCCGGGCACGCACCCCGAGCCGGTCGCCGAGGCGGGCGTGGACGTCTACGCCTTCACCCACAACGAGACCTCGACCGGCGTCGCCATGCCGATCAGGCGGGTGGCCGGCGCCGACGAGGGCGCCCTGGTCCTGGTCGACGCCACCTCCGGCGCCGGCGGCCTGCCCGTCGACATCGCCGAGACCGACGTCTACTACTTCGCCCCGCAGAAGTCCTTCGCCTCCGACGGCGGCCTGTGGATCGGCGTCTTCTCCCCGGCCGCGCTCGAGCGCGCCGAGCGGATCCACGCCTCCGGCCGCCACATCCCGGAGTTCTTCTCGCTGCCGACGGCGATCGACAACTCCCGCAAGAACCAGACGTACAACACCCCGGCGCTGGCCACCCTCTTCCTCCTCAACGAGCAGCTGGAGTGGCTCAACGGCCAGGGCGGCCTGGACTGGGCGGTCCGCCGCACCGCCACCTCGGCGCGCACGCTGTACGGCTGGGCCGAGGACGTGAAGTTCGCCAACCCGTTCGTCGCCGACCCGGCCAAGCGCTCCCAGGTCATCGGCACGATCGACTTCACCGACGAGGTCGACGCCGCCGCCGTCGCCAAGGTGCTGCGCGCCAACGGCATCGTCGACACCGAGCCGTACCGCAAGCTCGGCCGCAACCAGCTCCGCGTCGCGATGTTCCCGGCGATCGACCCGGCGGACGTCGAGGCGCTGACGAAGTGCGTCGACTACGTGATCGAGCGGCTGTAGTCGTCGCCCGTACGACATGCGCGAGGGGCGCCCGGCGGACCGTCCGCCGGGCGCCCCTCGCGTGGGCGTGCCGCCGTGGCGCGCCCCTACGTCCTCAGACCTTGGTGCTCCGCCGGCCCGCGCGATCACCTGCTGGGCGCCGGCATCCGGAACGACCGGGTCCATCGTCCCCCGTACCCCTTCCCCGACCCCCGCGGCCTGTTCCCCGAACCGTGGGCGAGCGGACCTCCTCGCTACGGACGCAAGGGGTGATGCGGGGGACGACGGCCGCGCCGCACGGCCCCGGCCCGGCTACCCCCGCCGCATCAGCCGCCGCAGCCCGAACACGGCGGCGCAGGCCACGGCCACCGCGAGGGCGCCCGTCCTGAGGCCGTCGCCGGATCCGTCTCCGCCGTCCGCGCCGCCGCCTTGCGCACTCCCGTTCGCCGCGGGCGGCTCGGGGGCGCCGGGCGCGTCCTTCGCCTCCACGGCGCTTTCCGTGCCCTCGCTGCCGTACATCAGCTTCGTGCCGTCGGCGGAGTAGGTCATGGACTCGCCCTGCGCCTGGAAGGGCACGCCGAGCCGGCCCTTGCGCTCGATCCTCCCGCCGTTCCAGGCGTACCAGAGGCCGCCGAAGTAGCCGCGCACGGCGAGCTGTTCGCCGTCCGGCGAGAAGGCGGCGTCGGTGGCCCACAGGTCGACGGGGGCGGTGGGCCGGAAGACGTTGGTCCCGGAGGGGGAGAGCCGGGCGGGCCCCTCGTACAGGTGGCCGCCCTCCTCCTGTTTGTCGATGAGGTAGACGCGCCCGGTCTTCGGGTGCACCACGAGCGACTCGGCGTCGCGGGGCCCGTCGGAGTAGCGCACGACGTACTGCGTGGCGCGGACCGCCTGGTCCCGAAGCCGCCGGGGTTCCGGGAGCCGGTAGACCCACACGTGGTCCCACACCACGCCGTCGTTGTCGCCGATGTCGCCGACGTAGATCTGGTCGTCCGGACCGATGGCGACGGCCTCGACGTCGCGGGGGGTGCCCACGCCGGTCAGGGTGATCGTGGCGACGGTCTCGCCGGTGCGGCTGTCGACGGCGTAGAGGTAGGCCCCCTCGTCCTGGTCGTTGTGCGTCCAGTAGACGCCGGGGTGCCGGTGCGAGGCGGCCAGGCCGCTGGACTCGGTGATGCGCGGGTCCCTGATCGTGAAGCTCTCGTTCCCGTCGGCGGCGGAGGCGGGCGCGGCGGCTCCGCCCACGAGGAGGGCCGCGGCGAGGCAGGCGAACGGTCGGCGCATGACCCAAGCCTGCCATCCCCGCGACCGGTTCACGGGCGCGCGAGGTGATCGAGGGGCGCGTGGCCGGTCTCACACCCCGCCCGGCGCCGCGATCGACCATCATGAGCGGATGCTCAGGTTCATGCCCGTCGGTGACTCCATGACGATCGGGAGCGCGGGCGACCACACGTGGCGCTACCGGCTGTGGCAGCACCTGTGCCGGTCGTACGGCGGCCCGTTCACCCTCGTCGGCCCGCGCGAGGCGCTCTACGACAAGGCGGCGGACGCGCCGACGTCGTACGCCTACGCCGATCCGGACTTCCCGCGCGCCCACCTGGCCGGCTGGGGCGAGGGCTGGCTGCACATGGCCCCGCTGATCGGCGAGGCGGTACGGGCCGGCCGGGCGGACGTCCTGCTCGTCTCGCTCGGCCTGATCGACCTGGGCTTCTACACCGACGCCGAGCAGACCGCGCAGAACGTGCGGAGCTTCGTGGCCGGGGCGCGGGCGGGCAACGCCCGAATCCGGATGGTCGTGCTGCCGGTGATACCCAACATACGGGCCGCGTCGGAGCCGGCGTTCGCGGCGGAGGTGGCCCGCTTCAACGAACTGCTGGCGAAGACGGTCGCCGACCTGGACGAGCCGCGCTCCCCCCTGCTCCTGGCCTCGCCGCCCCCGTCGTACGACCTCCGCACCGACACCTACGACGGCACGCACCCCGGCGCGAGCGGCGAGCACAAGATCGCGGCGGCCTTCGCGGACGCGATGCACCAGGCGTGGGACCTGGGCGAGCCCTACGCCCTGTGACGGTCCGCGCGCACCCGCCGGGGAGCCGGCTCGCGCGGATCCCTCCGTCCTGATCACCGCGCGTGTCGTTGCCCTGCGCGGCCGTGCTCGCGGAAGGCGCGGCCGCGCCCCGGCCCTCACCCGGTTCACCCGGACGCGCGGTCGTCCCGGCCCGCCCCGCGCCCGCCCGCGCGCCGCGGCGCACGCCGTGTCCCCCGTGCCGCGGGCCGCGGCCGGGACCGGCGGCCGCCCGGCGGGGCTCGGCCGGACGGAGAACACGGGGGCGAGCGCGCTTGCCTAGAGCCCACTCCAGGACGTTGGCTTGTGAGTCATGAAGTACACGCAGCTCGGACGCACGGGACTCAAGGTCAGCCGGCTGGTCCTCGGGACCATGAACTTCGGTCCGCAGACCGACGAGGCCGACAGCCACGCCATCATGGACGCGGCGCTGGACGCGGGCATCAACTTCTTCGACACCGCCAACGTGTACGGCTGGGGCGAGAACAAGGGCCGTACCGAGAGCATCATCGGGAACTGGTTCGCGCAGGGCGGCGGACGGCGCGACAAGGTCGTCCTCGCCACCAAGGTGTACGGGAACATGAGCGCGGACGACGCCTCCGTCTGGCCCAACCACGACAAGCTGTCCGCCCTCAACATCCGGCGGGCCGTGGACGCCAGCCTCAAGCGGCTGCAGACCGACTACATCGACCTGTACCAGTTCCACCACATCGACCGGGACACCCCGTTCGAGGAGATCTGGCAGGCGATCGACGTCCTGGTGCAGCAGGGCAAGATCCTGTACGCCGGGTCCTCCAACTTCCCCGGCTACAAGATCGCCCAGGCCAACGAGATCGCCGCCCGGCGCGGCGGGACCATCGGCCTGGTCAGCGAGCAGTGCCTGTACAACCTCGCCGAGCGCCGCGCCGAGATGGAGGTCATCCCGGCCGCGCGGGACTACGGGCTCGGCGTCATCCCCTGGTCGCCGCTGCACGGCGGCCTGCTGGGCGGCGTGATCAAGAAGGAGGTCGAGGGCGGGCGCCGGGCGAGCGGCCGGGCCGCCGACTCCCTGGCCGACCCCGCGGTCCGCGCGCAGGTCCAGGCGTACGAGGACCTGCTCGACAAGCACGGCGTCGAGCCCGGCGAGGCCGCGCTGGCCTGGCTGCTCACCCGGCCCGGCGTGACCGGCCCGATCGTCGGCCCGCGCACCGCCGAGCAGCTCGCCTCGGCCGTGCGCGCCGTCGAGCTGGAGCTGTCGCAGGAGCTGCTGACCGGGCTGGACGAGATCTTCCCCGGGCCGGGGCCGTCGCCGGAGGCCTTCGCCTGGTAGTCCGCCGAGGACGTCCTCCGTCCGGCGGTCCGCCGACGCGATCCCTCGTCCGGCGGTCCGCCGGCGGAGCCCTCCGTCCGGCGGTCGCCGGGCACGGGCGGGGCGGCGGCCGGCTACTTTCCGAGGGCCGCCGCCATCGCCACCACCACGAACATCAGCACGAGCACACCGGCCATGATCCGGTTCCGGGTCTTCGGGTCCACGGCATCGAGGTTAACCGGCCGCGCCGAGCGGCCAGCGGCCGACCGTCTCGTAGCGGGGCTGCTCGCCCGGCGCCCCCGACCTCGGCAGGTTGCTGCGCACCAGGACCAGCTCCCGCACGGTCCAGGTGCGGCTGGTGAACCCGGCCAGGGCCGCCAGGTGCGGCCGGACGTCCACCGTCTGCCGCTCCCGGCCGCGCGCCACCGTCAGGTGGGCCTGGTAGCGGCGGTGCTCCCCGAGCTCGACGCCCGCCTTGCGCCCCGCCGCCTCGGCGCGGCCGGCCAGCAGGCCCAGGGCCCGCACGTCGCCGTCCGCGCCCGTCCACAGCGCCCGCCCGCGCCCGAACTGCCCGCCGCCGCGCAGGGCCAGCGGGAACGGCTCGGTGCGCCGCGCCGCCCGCTCCAGGCGCTCCGCCAGGCCGGGCACGAGGGCGTCGTCGACCTCGCCGTAGAAGGCGAGCGTGAAGTGCCAGCCGGGGCGGCCGGTCCAGCGCAGCCCGTCCGCTCCGGGCAGCTTCCTCAGCGCGGCCACCTCGGCGGCGAGCTGCCCGGTGACGTCGTCGGGCGGCAGGACGGCGGCGAACAGTCTCATGGGGCCAGTCTGCCCGCCGCGCCGGGATCCGGGCGTGTCCCGGTCACCGTGCGTATCGTTGTACCGCGCGGCTGCATCGAGTGCCGGGGCAGCCGGGGAGGAGCGCCACGATGACCGTCCTTGCAGACAGGATCGAGATGGCCGAGAGCGGCGGCGGACTCACCCTCGACATGATGTTCGAGTGGGTGGAGAGGATGCCCGTCCCCGAGGATTACAAGATCGAGATCGTCGGGGGGAACATCTTCATGGCGCCTCAGCGGGACACCCACTGGGACATCATCCTGGACATCGTCGAACAACTGCGCGCCAAGTACCCGCGTCAGCGCGTGAAGTCCGACGTCCGCATCGACTACCCGGGCCACCTCAACGGCTTCGCCTCCGACGTGACGCTGCTGGGCGAGGGCGCCGTCAAGGACTCCAGGGGACTGTGGCGCTGCGCGGACGTCCGGTTCGTCGCCGAGGTGGTCTCCCGGCAGACCGCCGCCAACGACTACGGCCCCAAGAAGGACGCCTACGCCGCCGCCGGGGTGCCGGTGTACCTGGTCGTGGACCCGTACACCGGCCGCTGGCACCTGCACACGCTCCCCCGGGACGGCGAGTACCGGGGCGTCCTCGGCCTCGACTTCGGCCATGAGATCGATCTGACCGGGACGGTCGTCGGCCTCGTCCTGAAGACCGACGAGTTCCCCCGCGACTGACGCCGGCCGGGCCGGGCCGGCGCCGGCGGAGGGCGGCCGGCTCACGCCGCCGCCGTCAGCTCCTCCCGCCGCTCGCGCGGCACGAAGCGGACGTGCGGGTGGCCGCGGTGCCAGCCGACGGACAGCCGCAGGTTGCCGACGCGGGCCAGGATCAGGCCGATCACCGCGGCGGCGAGAGCCGCGACGGCGCCGCCGACGGCGAAGCCGGCACGGGCGCCGTAGGTGTCCGTGATCCAGCCGACGATCGGGGCGCCGACCGGCGAACCGCCGAGGAAGACCATCATGTACAGGGCCATGACGCGGCCCCGCATCGCCGGGTCGGTGGCCATCTGGATGCTCGTGTTCGTGGTGACGTTCACCGTCATGCCGAACAGGCCCAGCGGGACCATGAGCAGGGCGAACATCCACAGCGTCGGTGTGACGGACGCCAGGATCTCCAGCGCGCCGAAGGCCGCCGCGGCCCCGATCAGCAGCCGCAGCCGGGCGGTGCCGCGCCGCGCGGCCAGCAGCGCGCCGGCCACCGAGCCGACCGCCATCAGCGTGTTGAACATGCTGTAGGCGCCCGCGCCCGCGTGGAACACGTCGTCGGCGAAGGCCGACAGGTAGACGGGGAAGTTGAAGGCGAAGGTGCCGACGAAGCCGACCAGGACGATCGGCCAGATCAGCTCCGGGCGCCGGGCGACGTAGCGCAGGCCCTCGCGGAGCTGGCCCTTGCCGCGCGGGGCGCGTTCGACGACGTGCAGCTCGCGGGCGCGCATCAGCAGCAGGCCGGTGAGCGGCGCGACGAAGGACAGGCCGTTGAGCAGGAACGCCCAGCCGGTGCCGACGCCGGTGATCAGCAGGCCCGCGACGGCGGGGCCGACCAGGCGGGCCGACTGGAAGTTGGCCGAGTTCAGGCTGACCGCGTTCTGCAGCTGGCGCGGGCCGACCAGTTCGGAGACGAAGGACTGGCGGGCCGGGTTGTCGACGACCGTGGCGAGGCCCACGGCGAAGGCGGCGACGTAGACGTGCCAGACCTGGACGCGGCCGGTCAGGGTCAGGGCGGCCAGGGCGAGCGCGGTCAGCGCCATCGCCGTCTGCGTGACCAGCAGCGTGGGGCGCTTGCGCAGGCGGTCGACGAGGACGCCGCCGTAGAGGCCGAACAGCAGCATCGGCAGGAACTGCAGGGCCGTGGTGATGCCGACGGCGGCCGAGGAGCCGGTGAGGGAGAGCACCAGCCAGTCCTGGGCGATGCGCTGCATCCAGGTGCCGATGTTGGAGACGACCTGGCCGAGGAAGAACAGGCGGTAGTTCCTGATCCTCAGCGAGGCGAACATCGAGGTCTTGCGGGGGGTGTCCGGGGCGGTCCCGGCGGGGGTGTCGGAGGTGGTCTTGTCGTCGTGGGTGTCCGGTGCGGGGGCGGAAGCTGCTCCGGGTCCCGTACTCAAAAGGTTCGCCTCCTTGCTCAGTGCTGCTTACAGATGTGCGAGCTTCTCCAGCACGGGGGCGGCGGCGCGGAGTTTCGCCCACTCGTCCTCGTCGAGTCCCTCCACCAGGGAGGCCAGGAACGCGTTCCGCTTGCGGCGGCTCTCCTCGAGCATCGCTTCGGCCTGTTCGGTCCGCGTCACCACCTTCTGGCGCCGGTCCTCGGGGTGCGGCTCCAGACGGACCAGCCCCTTGGCCTCCAGCAGCGCCACGATGCGGGTCATCGAGGGCGGCTGGACGTGTTCCTTGCGGGCGAGTTCGCCCGGTGTGGCCCTGCCGCACAGGGACAGGGTGCCGAGCACCGACATCTCGGTGGGGCTGAGCGACTCGTCGACCCGCTGGTGCTTGAGCCGACGGGACAGCCGCATCACGGCGGAGCGCAGGGAGTTCACGGCGGCAGCATCGTCGCCATGGCTAAGGTCCGGCATGTTCTTTAGCGTAACTCATTAGTCTAGCGAACGACCACTGGGAGGACGTGTTCCCCGGAGTGACGCTGCCCACTCCATGCTCGCCGCGACACTTTTTCACCCGTACGAGTGAAGTGCGGGGCGCGGCGCACCCGGCCGGCCGGACCACGCGGTCCGGCCGAACGGGAACGGGCGCCCGGACCGCGTGGTCCGGGCGCCCGTCCGGGGGTCGGCCGAGGGGCGGGGTCAGGTGAGCCCCAGCGCCGGCATCAGGTAGTAGAAGGCGAACACCGCCGACACCGCGTACATCGCCGCCGGCACCTCCCGGCCCCGCCCGGCCGCCAGGCGCAGCACCGTGAAGGTGATGAAGCCCATGCCGATGCCGTTGGTGATCGAGTACGTGAACGGCATCATCAGCATCGTCACGAAGGCCGGGATGGCGATGGTGTGGTCGGCCCAGTCGATCTCCCTGATCGCGCCGGCCAGGATCAGGAAGCCGACCGCGAGCAGCGCCGGGGTGGCCGCCTGGGACGGGACCATCGTGGCGACGGGCGTCAGGAAGAGGGCGACGGCGAACAGCGCGCCGGTCACCACGTTCGCGAGGCCGGTGCGGGCGCCCTCGCCGACGCCGGCCGTGGACTCCACGAAGCAGGTGGTGGCCGAGGAGGAGCTGGCGCCGCCCGCGGCGACCGCGAGGCCGTCGACGAGGAGCACCTTGTTGATGCCGGGCATCTGGCCCTGCGCGTCGGTCAGCTTCGCCTCGTCGCTGACGCCCATGATCGTGCCCATCGCGTCGAAGAAGCAGGACAGCAGGACAGTGAAGACGAACAGGACGCCGGTCAGCACGCCGACCTTCTCGAAGCCGCCGAACAGGCTGACCTGGCCGATCAGGCCGAAGTCGGGGGCGGCGAGGGGGTTGCCGGGCCACTTCGGGGTGGTCAGGCCCCAGGACGGCACCTTCGCGACGGCGTTGACGATCACCGCGAGGACGGTCATCACGACGATCGAGATCAGGATCGCGCCGGACACCTTGCGCACGATCAGCGCCAGCGTGAGCAGCGCGCCCAGGACGAAGATCAGCACCGGCCAGCCGTCGAGCCGGCCGCCGACGCCGAGCTGGAGCGGGACGGTGGTCTGGGCGGCGTCCGGCATCCGGGTGACGAAGCCGGAGTCGACCAGGCCGATCAGCATGATGAACAGGCCGATGCCGATGGAGATGGCCTTGCGCAGCCCGTGGGGGACGGCGTTCATCACGCGCTCGCGCAGACCGGTGGCGACCAGCAGCATCACCACGAAGCCGGCCAGGACCACCATGCCCATGGCGTCCGGCCAGGACATCCGCGGGGCGAGCTGGAGCGCGACGACCGAGTTCACGCCGAGGCCGGCGGCGAGCGCGATCGGCACGTTGCCGACGACGCCCATGAGCAGCGTGGTGAACGCCGCGGTCAGGGCCGTCGCGGTGACCAGCTGCCCGTTGTCGAGCTGGTTCCCGTACATGTCCTTCGCGCTGCCGAGGATGATCGGGTTCAGCACGATGATGTACGCCATCGCGAAGAAGGTGGCGAAACCGCCCCGTACCTCACGGGACAGCGTGCTGCCGCGCTCGGAGATCCGGAAGAAGCGGTCGAGGGCGCCGTGGCCGGACGGGCCGCCCGGCTGCTCCGGGGCGGGGACCTTGGCGGGGGCCGAGGAGGACATGCGGAACCTCATCACCAGTGGCTTCCCCCAGGAGCCGTTGGCGTTTCCTACGAACAGAAGCGGTCAGAGACAAACGGTTTCAGTATGAACATATAAAGCCGGATCCGCCATCTCCGCGCGTAGAACTGATCACCTCGTAAGCTGTGCGCATGGCCGGGTTTTTTTCGGGTTCCTTCAAGCACGAGGCGCCGGAGCCCCTGGAGGGCCCCGTGGTCGCCACCGTCACCGGCGGCACCGTCGTCTGGTTCGTCCTCTTCCTGGCACAGCTGCCGTTCTACGGCTGGTTCGACGACCACGGGCACACCTGGTGGCTGTGGACCTGCCTGGCGGGCGGCGGGCTCGGTCTCATCGGCATCTGGTACGTCCGCCGGCGCGACGCCGCGCTCAAGCGGGCCGCGGCGGCCGCCGCGGAGCCGGAGGGCACCGCCGGGACCCCCGCCGCCGAGTGACCGGCGGCCCCGGCCCGGCGGGGCCGCGGCGCCGCACCGCGCCCCGCCCCTCCTCCCCGGGCCGGGACTTGCGCCCGTTCCAGGGGTGAAGCCGCACATCCGCACGTACCGTCGAGGGCATGACGCACCTCGACGCGGACACCGGACTCGTCCCCGCGCACCCCGCCGTCTCCCCGACGCCGACGACCGGGCTGACCGCGGCGGAGGTCGCCGAACGGGTCGCGCGAGGGCAGGTCAACGACGTTCCGGCGCGCAGCAGCCGCTCCACCGTCGACATCGTCCGCGCCAACGTCTTCACCCGGTTCAACGCGATCATCGGCGTGCTGTGGCTGGTCATGCTGGTCGTCGCGCCGATCCAGGACAGTCTGTTCGGCTTCGTGATCCTCGCCAACACCGGCATCGGCATCCTCCAGGAGTGGCGGGCGAAGAAGACCCTCGACTCGCTGGCGCTGATCGGCGAGGTGCGGCCGACCGTGCGCCGGGACGGGGCGGCCGCCGAGATCGGCACGTCCGAGATCGTGCTGGACGACCTGCTGGAGATCGGGCCCGGGGACAAGATCGCCGTCGACGGGGTGTGCGTCGAGGCGGACGGGCTGGAGATCGACGAGTCGCTGCTCACCGGTGAGGCCGACCCCGTGGTGAAGCGGCCGGGGGACCCGGTCCTGTCCGGCAGTTTCGTGGTCGCGGGCGGCGGCGCGTTCCAGGCGACCAAGGTGGGGCGCGAGGCGTACGCCGCGCAGCTCGCCGAGGAGGCCTCCCGTTTCACCCTGGTCCACTCCGAGCTGCGCTCCGGCATCTCCACGATCCTCAAGTACGTGACGTGGATGATGGTCCCGACCGCGATCGGCCTGGTCGTCAGCCAGCTGGTCGTGGAGGGCGACGACCTCAAGGACTCCGTCGCGCGCACCGTCGGCGGCATCGTGCCGATGGTCCCCGAGGGGCTGGTGCTGCTCACCTCGGTCGCCTTCGCCATCGGCGTCATCCGGCTCGGCCGGCAGCGGTGCCTCGTGCAGGAGCTGCCCGCCATCGAGGGCCTGGCCCGCGTGGACACCGTCTGCCTCGACAAGACGGGCACCCTCACCGAGGGCGGCATGGACGTCACCGGGCTGCGTGTCCTCGACGGCCACGACGAGACGTACGTGCGGCGGGTGCTCGGCGCGCTCGGCGAGTCCGATCCGCGGCCGAACGCCTCCCTGAGGGCCGTCATCGACGCCTACCCGGACGCCGAGGACTGGCGCTGCACCGAGTCCCTGCCCTTCTCCTCCGCCCGCGGGTACAGCGGCGCCGCCTTCGGCGAGGGCGACGGGGAGACCAGCACCTGGCTGCTCGGAGCGCCCGACGTGCTGCTGGACGAGGACGATCCCGCGCTGGCCGAGACCGAGCTGCTGAACCGGCAAGGGCTCAGGGTGCTGCTGCTCGCCCGCGCCGTCCGCGACCTCGACGACCCGGAGGTGGCCCGGGACGCCGCGCCGGCCGCCCTGGTCGTCCTGGAGCAGCGGCTGCGGCCGGACGCCGCCGACACCCTGCGCTACTTCGCCGAGCAGGGCGTGGCCGCCAAGGTCGTCTCCGGCGACAACGCGGTGTCCGTCGGCGCGGTCGCCGCCAAGCTGGGGCTCGGCGGCGACCCGGTCGACGCGCGGCGGCTGCCCGCCGACCGGGAGGGCATGGCGCGGGCGCTGGAGAGGGGCACGGTGTTCGGGCGGGTCACCCCGCAGCGGAAGCGGGACATGGTGGGCGCCCTGCAGGCGCGCGGGCACACGGTCGCGATGACCGGCGACGGCGTCAACGACGTGCTCGCCCTGAAGGACGCCGACATCGGGGTGGCCATGGGCTCCGGAGCGGAGGCCACCCGGGCGGTGGCGCAGATCGTGCTGCTGGACAACAGCTTCGCCACGCTGCCCTCGGTGGTGGCGGAGGGCCGGCGGGTGATCGGCAACATCACGCGCGTGGCGACCCTGTTCCTGGTGAAGACGGTCTACTCGGTGCTGCTGGCGCTGCTGGTGGTGTGCTGGCAGGTGGAGTACCCCTTCCTGCCCCGCCATCTGACCCTGCTGTCCACCCTGACCATCGGCGTCCCGGCGTTCTTCCTCGCCCTCGCGCCCAACCGGGAACGCGCGCGGCCGCACTTCGTGCGGCGGGTGATGCGGTACGCGGTCCCGGGCGGGGCGGTGGCGGCCGCGGCGACCTTCGCGACGTACCTGCTGGCCCGGCACCACTACGTCGGGCCGGGGGCGCTGGACGCGGAGACGAGCGCCGCGACGCTGACGCTGTTCCTGGTGTCGATGTGGGTGCTGGTGATCGTCGCCCGCCCCTACACCTGGTGGCGGGCCGCGCTGGTGGCGGCGATGGGCGCGGGGTTCCTGCTGGTGCTGGTGGTGCCCTGGCTGCAGGAGTTCTTCGCGCTGCGGCTGGTGGGCACGGTGATGCCGTGGCTCGCGGTCGGTGTCGCGGCGGTGGCGGCGGCCGCCCTGGAGTTCCTGTGGAAGTGGGCCGGCCGCCGCTTTCCCGCCTAGCGGCGGGCGGAGCCGCTGTTACTGCACGTCGGCTACTGCACGTCGACGTAGTCGCCCGCGGCGTTGACCGCCGGGGTGGTCGTGGTGCCCGCGAAGGAGAAGCGGTAGTAGCCGTCGGCGGAGGCGGTGACGGTGGTCCGCAGCTCGCCCGTGGAGTTGCTCTTGATCGTCTTGATGGTGGTGTAGGTGCTGGAGCCCTTCTTGCGGAACTGCAGCTTCACCGACTGGTTCGTGTAGCCGTGGTACTTGTTGTCCTCCCAGTTGGCCCGGGAGAGCTTGCCGGTGACCGTGATGGTCTTGCCCTTCTTCACCGGCTCCGGCGAGGCGTTGACGGTCAGCTTGGAGTACCGCTGCACCTTGGTGGTGCCCAGGTCGCCCTGGTCGGCGTAGGCCTCGGTGCGGTAGTCGAGGGCCAGCGCGCCGCCCTTCCAGGTGCCGGCGTCGGAGTTGAACAGCTCGCCGTAGGCCGGGTAGACGTCGATGTCGCCCTTGCAGGTGGCGGTGGTCGCCGAGGTCGCGGTGCAGGTCGCCGGCTCGTCGCCGAACAGCATGTTGTCCGGGAGGTCGAAGTCGCCCTTGTAGATGTAGGGGCCGGTGGCGAAGTCCACGTCGTCGATGTCCACGTCCGCGCCGTGGGTCAGCTTGTAGGTGACCGTGGTGGCGACGTGGTTGGTGGTGCCGACCTTGATCGCCGAGGTGATCTTGAAGTTGGAGAAGGAGACGTTCATGTCGTCGACGGCGGCGGCGCTGAACGCGGCCTTGGCGGACCCGCCGTGAGCGTCCGCGAAGGCCGCGGCGGCGTCCTCACGGTACGAGGGGCCGTCGGCCTGCGCGGCCGGCACGGCGAGGGCGGACAGGGCCACGGCGCCGGTGACGGCGGCCACGGTGGCTCGAATGCGCATGTGTTCTCCAGGTAAGGAGAGGGGCCCCGCCGGTCCTCGCCCCCAACGGCTCGCGGTGTGGGCGGGGCCCAAGTGATCGTGGAGTCTCTTGACTCAGATGATCAGATGCGCGACAAGATCGAATGGTTGTACGGCCGGTGAAAGATGTTCGAAGACCGGTGGAAGACCTCCGGGGGTCAGTCGAACCACCGGTCCCGGGCCAGCTCCTCCGTCCGCGACGGGTCCTCCAGCAGGGCCGCGACCTCGAAGCGGCGCGGCCACTGGCCGGCCGCCCAGGCGAGCCCGGCGGCGACCCCCTCCAGGGTGGCGGCGTGCAGCACGCCGTCGGCGGTGAGCCGCCAGTCGATCTCCACGCCGTCGACGACGAGTTCCTCGTGCTCGACGTAGGTCGCCGGGGTCCGCGGCCCGAGCAGCACCCGCACCGGCTCCGGCACGTCGTGCTCGGTGCCCGCGGAGTCCACCTCACCGGTGACCGACTCGCTCAGCCGCCGCACCTGGAACAGCTCGGCCAGTTCGGCGGCGCGGGCCGGACGCACCGGCAGCAGCGGCACGCCCTCGGTGAACGGCAGCAGGTCGGGCGAGTCGACGACCACCGCCTCGGCCGCGTCCACCACCTCGACCCGGCCGTCCACGACCGCGCGCAGCTCCTCCGGCAGGGTCACCTGCTCGGGGTCCAGCTCGGCCAGCGCGCTGTACAGGCCGTGCAGTTGGGCGGGCGTGACCTCGCGCCCGGGGTCGGCGAGCCGGTCCAGCAGCTCGGCGGCGCCGCCCGGCTCGTCGAGCAGCGCGGCCACCGAGGTCCGCACGCCCAGCGCCCGCAGCACCTGCTCGTCGTCGAAGCCGGCCGCGTCGGCCTCGTCGTACAGCCCGCGCAGCAGCGGGTCCCCGCCCGCCGCCAGCAGTCCGGCCGGGCGGCGGCCGCCGAGCACCGGGTGCCCGCGCAGCCACCAGGCCGTGTAGGGCCGCACCACCTCGTGGGTGCCGTCCGGCAGCAGGATCCGCACGGGCTGGGTGAGCGCGTCCCGCAGCGGCGGCCGGGACAGCAGGGCGAGGGCCTCGGGCCACTTGTCGTCGTCGACGAGGTCCAGGTCGCGCACGGCGACGATCTCGGTGGCGACCGGGGGCACGGGCGTGTCGGGGAAGCGGTCGAGGACGTCCTCGCACCACACGTCCACGGCGTCCAGCAGCCCGGCGTCGTCGGGCTCGGCGAAGTCCCCGTCGCGGGGCTCCAGCTCGTCGGGGTCGAGGACGACGTCGGTGGCGCGGACGAGGGCGAAGTCCACCAGCACCCCGCAGGCGGCCAGCGGCTGCTCGCCCCACCGCTCGGCCAGCTCGGCGTCCACGGCGGCCAGCTCGCCCTCGCGCATGACGCGGGCGAAGGGGCCGCCGGGGAAGACGAGTTCGCCCGCGGGGGCGAGTTCGCCGTCCTCGTCGGGCAGGGCGAGGGCGCCGAGCCAGGGTTCCTCGCCGGGTTCGAGCCCGGCGTCGCGCACCAGCGCCAGCACGGTGTCGGCCAGTTCCTCGGCGTCGAGGGCGTCCTCCTCCCAGGACGGGCCGCCCTCCTCGTCGAGGGAGGCGGCGACCGCGGCCCGCACCTGCGGGGTGGTGAGCACGGCCCGGGGGGTCGCCGGGAGGGCGCCGAGCTTCTCCAGCAGCGGGTGCGCGGCGTCCGGGTGGGCGACCTTCAGGCCGAGCCGGGCGAGGACCTCCGGGTCCAGGGCCGCCTCCGCGGTGGGCAGCAGCACCTGCCGGGGTCCGATCACCGTGCGCCCGTCGGCCAGCGGCACCGGCAGCCCGGACAGCCGGTCCGGGTCGACCCCGGCCAGGCTGTCGTACAGCCGCCGCCACCAGCCGGGCTCCTTCTCCAGCCCGGCCAGCCGGTCGATCGCGTCGGTCAGCGGCACCCGGGCCACGCCCAGCGTGCGCAGCTCCGCGCGCCGCTCCAGCCCGGCGGGCAGCAGCGTCGGCAGCACCTCGGCGAGCACCCGCACGGTGTCCGCGCCGGCGCCCTCCACCACCTCGGCGTCGCGCGGCCGGAGCGACTCGGGCAGCTCGGAGTCGGGTCCGGCGGGGACGGCGGCGGGCGGCAGGAAGGAGGTCCGCGGCAGCCGCTGGAGGATCGCCTGCCGCAGCGCCCCGTCCAGTTCGCCCTTGCCGAGCGGGCCGGGCACGAGGCCGATGACGCCTTCGGTGACCGGCCGCCAGTCGGCGAGCAGCCCGGCGTAGGCGTCCGCGGCGCGCTGCACCAGGAAGTCGGTCAGCGGGCCGGGCGCGGCGTGCCGGCGGGTGGAGTCCAGCGGGAAGGACGCGATGAGCAGGGCGGGCACGCCGAGGGGTTCGTCGCTGGGCGTGGGCGCGTGCACGACGGGGCTGGTGCGGGGCCGGGCCGGGCCGCCGTCGGCGTCGACCGGGACGGCCCAGGTGACCGACCAGTGGGGCCGCAGCCGCTCCTCCACGGGCCGGTCGGCCAGCAGTTCGGGCGTGAGCGGCCCGTGCGCGGACGCGGTGCGCCACCGGGTCGTGCCGTCGCGGGAGTCCTCCACGACGGTGAGGCCGTCCTCGGTGCGGCGCCACAGCGTGCGCGGCGCGTCGTCGCCGGTCTCGACGACGACCTCCTCCAGGCCGGGCAGGGTGAGCAGCAGGGAGTCGTCGACGGCGTGCAGCAGCCGCTCGGCGAGGCCGGCGGCGGCCGTGTCGCGCAGCGGCAGGATGACGACCGTGTCGTACGGCTCGGGCGCGCTGCCCTCGGCGGCGAACGGCAGCCGCAGCAGCGGCACGTGCCCGTCGCGCCGGCGGATCTCGTCGCCCAGCCCGGGGCTGTGCCGGGCGGTCTCGGCGGCCAGGTCGCGGGCCTCGGCCAGCGACCAGCGCACCCCGCCGTGCCGGCCGACGACGGCGGGCTCGTCGGTGACGGCGAGGACGGCGGCGAAACCGACGCCGAAGCGGCCGACGGACGGCGTGTCCCGCTTGGCCGAGGCGCGCAGGGTGGACAGCGACTCCACCCCGGCCGCGTCCAGGGGGGCGCCGGTGTTGGCGGCGACGAGGACGCCGTCCCTGAGGGTGAGGCGCAGCCGGCCCGGCACACCGGCCCGGGCGGCGGCGTCGGCGGCGTTCTGGGCGAGCTCGACGACGAGGCGGTCCCGGTAGCCGCCGAGGACGAGGTCCTCCTCGGCGTTGGCGTCCTCGCGGAAACGGGCGGGGCTGGTGGCCCAGGCGTCCAGGACACCGCGCCGCAGACGTGCCGTACCGAACGGGTCGGTCCCCTCGGCGGCGGACCGCACGAACTTGCTCACGTTGACTCTCCTCATCGGCTGACGACGAAGGTACCGCGAGCGCGAGGCTCCGCGTTCCCGCGCCGTCACCGCCCCACCGGCCCGGCCGCATCCCGCGCGGGACGGGCCGTGTGGCGGCCCGCACGGCCGGGTCGCAGGAACGACGTGCACGGCCGGACAGCGGGGACAACGTGTACGGGGTCGGCAGGTCAGGCGCCGGGCCCAGGGGTGATCAGGAGTCGAGGCGGGTCAGGCCGCGCGGTCCTCGAAGCGGAATTCGGGACTGGTGCGCGGATCGATGCGGGCTCCGGCTTCCAGAGCCGTGGCCAGTCGCTCGATCAACTCCAGTGTGGGGTCGACGCCGCTCTCCTCGATGGCCTCGATGTCCTCTTCGGACAACTCTGCGCGCCGGGCCAGCTCCGCGGTGCTCCAGCCAAGGGCGGAACGCCGGTCGTAGACGGCTTGGGCGAAGTCCATGCGGCGGCCCGCAGCACGGTATGCCGGATCCTCACGGTGCTCCGGCGGCACTTTCCAGCTCGTGTGGTATCCGCTGCTCATCAGGCCTCCTCTTCCCTACTGTAAGTGGCGTGCTCACCGGCTGGTGCATGCTCCGCCTCGCATAGTTTCCTCGCTCGCTGCGCTCTCAGGACTTCGTCCCGCTCCCGCATTCTGGTCTTGCGGAAGACCGTGAGGAGGACCGCTCGTCGCCCCGGGGCGAACCAGTAAGTGACGCGCACTGGCCCGATGCGCAATTCCCGCAGCCCGTCGCCGAGGTGGCTGGCAAGTGGGAACGGCAGCGCGGGGCCGTCGGCGGCGAGCCGTTCCGCGAAGCGTTCGGCAGCTCTGTAGTCCGGAAGCGGGAGGCTCTCCAGCCAAGATCTGACCTCCGGCTCGATTTCGATGATGTAGGGATCCGAGCTCGGCGGTTCCGACATGACCGTTCCGTTCGTGGGGCGGGTGCGTGGACGAGACGTACGGTGTCCACACAATCGGGCAGTCGGCTGCCCTCAAGGCGGATCCCCCCGGGTTCACACGATCAGGTACGGGTCCACGCCGGGATGAACCGATTCTTCGGCGTCAGTCCCGTGGGACGCCCAGAAGGCCAGAGAACAAGGAGTACGAAGCCCAACACCCACCCGCCCACGCCGTCCACGACCTTTTTCCGGAGAAGTCCCCATGCATCACCCCTGCCGAGAGACCAGAAACGATCTTCCGGTCATCTTCATTTCCGGACCGCTCGACCTCTGTCTTTCTCATGCCCCTGGACATTTCCGTTGCGCTGCTGGAGCAGCGGCGAGGTAGTGACCATCGGAAAGAGGGGATCAGACCGTCGCCGGCCGGCCTGTTCAAGGTCCTGGCGATCCACGACCCGGACGATCAGGACGAGATCACGACGGCCTTCCGGATCCTGTGCGAGCTGGTCGACGAGGACCGCAACCACATCTGGTCGTACTACGTCCGCCTCGATCGCCGTCATGCCGCACCTCTCCGTCGGAACCGTCCCTGATGCACCCGCGCTCTACCCGTACGGCCCGTCGGCACAGCCTCGACAGCACCGGACAACCTCCGGACGGTGACCGTACGTACGCGCTGAGTCACCCACCACGGTACGCAGGCACGGCCACGCTGAGTGACGTGAATCAGAAAACCGGCGAAGCCGCGATCCCCGTCCTCGACTTCAGCGTGCAGCTCTCCGCCACGCCGCGCGGCGCCCGCCTCGCCCGCCTGCTCGGAGCGGAACAACTGCGTTCCTGGGGGCTGCCGTTGGACCCCGCCCGCCAGATCATCGCGGAGCTGGCGGTCAACGCGGCCACGCACGGCCGCGTGCCGGGCCGCGACTTCCGGCTCGCGCTCCACGTCGTCGCCGGGGTCCTCCGCATCGAGGTCGCCGATACACGCGGCGAGGAACTGCCCCGCTCGCAGCGGCCCGCCCCCGACGCCGAGTCCGGACGCGGCCTGCTGCTGGTCGAGGCCCTCGCCGACCGCTGGGGCGTGACCGGGGACCGCTTCCCCCGCAAGACCGTCTGGGCCGAACTGCGCCTCACACCGCCGGAACCCGGTTCCCCGGGTTCCGGTGCCGCCGGCGCCTTTCCGGAGGAACGTGAGAGGGAAAAGGACCCCCGCCGAACCCCACCCCTCCCGCCCGGGACCGGCCCTCACTCGGGCGGGTGAACATCACCGGCTCGACTGGTTTTCCCGGCCCTCGGCTCCCCTACGCTCAGCGCACATCACCACAAAAGAGATCGGCCCCCGCCGGGACGGCAATCCCAGTGCGAGGGCCTGACCACCGAGGAAGAAGTAGCTTCCCGATGGGTGCCCAGAACCCTAGCGTGCCCCCGCCCACCCGGTCAGCCGTCGGCGGCATCCGACCCCACTCCCGGGTGAACCGGCGCCCTCCCGGGTGAACCGGCGCCCTCCCGTGCGATCCGCCACGCCGCCACCGGTCCGGCTCCCCTCCGGAACCGCGACGGCCGCGACCGCGCCTTCCGCGCTCCCGAACCCGGTCACCGCCACGACCGCCACCGTGCCGTACCCGTGCGGGCTGCCCGAACGGCAGTTCCCGCGCCCCGACGAAAGAAGCACATCCATCCGATGGTCGGCTCATCCCACGAGGCGATGCACCGCATCTTCCAGGACCACCCGGGCCTGTTCTCCCGGGTGTCCGAGGTGCTGGGCATCGACTTCGCCCCACCCACTTCGGTCACCGTCCTGCCCACCGACCTCACCGAGGCCCGCCCGCTGGAGCGCCGCGTCGACACCCTGCTCCGGCTGGAGACGGAGGACGACGAGCCGTTGATCCTGGCGGTCGAGGCCCAGAGCGGGAAGGACCCGGACAAGCCCGCGAGCTGGGCGTACTACGCCTCGTACCTGCTCACGAAGTACCGTCTGCAACCCATGCTGCTGGTGGTCTGCCAGGACCGCGCCACCGCGGAGTGGGCGGCGCGCCCGGTCCGCTTCGGCCCTCCCCAGTGGCCCCTGCTGGTCCTGCGCCCGCTCGTCGCGGGACCGCACAACATGCCGGTGATCACCGACCCGGCCGAAGTACGCAAGGACCCCGCGCTCGCCACGCTGTCCGCCATCACCCATGCCACACACCCGGACATCGGGCGCATACTCAAAGCAATGACCACCGTGCTGCGGGACATGCCGCACGCCATCGCCGACCCGATCGTCGAACTCATCGCACAAGGCATGGGCAAGCACCCAGCCGCGGAACTGTGGAGGAACCTGGTGGCCGTGGACCTCTCCTTCTACAAGTCGTACATCTCGCAGGAGATCCGGGCCGAGGGCCGGGCCGAGGGCGAGACGCGGCGCGCCGCCGAGGACGTTCTGGCCGTCCTCGACGCACGCGGCATCCACGTCCCCGAGGAAGCCCGCGCCCGCGTCACCGGCTGCGCCGACCCCGAGGCCCTGCGCCGCTGGCTCCGCCGCGCCGTCACCGCCACCACCGCCGACGAGATCTTCACGGACGAGTAGGCGGTGGCCGTGGACCTCTCCTTCTACAAGTCGTACATCTCGCAGGAGATCCGGGCCGAGGGCCGAGCCGAAGGCCGGGCCGAGGGCGAGACGCGGCGCGCCGCCGAGGACGTTCTGGCCGTCCTCGACGCACGCGGCATCCACGTCCCCGAGGAAGCCCGCGCCCGCATCACCGGCTGCGCCGACCCCGAGGCCCTGCGCCGCTGGCTCCGCCGCGCCGCCACCGCCACCACCGCCGACGAGATCTTCACGGACGAGTAGGCGGGCGGCCGGGCGGTGACCGGCCGCCCGGTCAGCCGGCTACGAGTGCCCCAGCTCCGCCGCCGACTCGTCCTCCGCCTCCGGGACCGACCCGGAGTCGGCGGCCGGCCGCAGCGGGAACGGGTCCACCCGCGTCTCGTCGACCACCGGCGGGGCCGGCTGCGGCGGCTTCGGCATGACCGCGGCCTCGGAGTGCCCGCCGCAGCCGTACGCCAGCGACACCACGCGGCCGTCGGCCGGGGAGAACTCGTTGGCGCAGACCCCGAACGCCTGCCCCAGGGAGCCGCCGATGGGCATGAGGAATCCGCAGCTGACGCAGGAGGCCGGCGCCGCCTGCGCCATCGGCGTCTTGGGTCCGAACGCCTCCTCCCAGCGGTCCGCGGCCGTGTGCAGCCCGTACCGGGACAGCACCCGGGCCCGCCGCAGGCCCAGTTCCTCCGCCACCGCGGCGATCGAGCCGCGCAGCGGGACGGCCGGGAGGTGGGCCGGCGTCCCGGCCGTGACCTCGGCGTCCTCCGCCTCCGCCAGCTCGGCCATCTCCCCGGAGACGGCGGAGTCCGACGGCGGCTCGTCCACACCGGTGTAGCCCGGCTCCAGCCGCAGGTCGTCGGCGTCGGTGGGCAGCAGGTCCCCGGGGCCGAGGTCGCCGGGGCGCAGCCGCTCGCTCCACGGCACCCACTCGGGCGCGAGCAGCGCGTCCGGGCCGGGCAGCAGCACCGCCTCGTCCACGGTGACGATCCTGGCGCGCGAGGCGCGGGCCACCGTCACGGCCCAGCGCCAGCCGCGGTACCCGAGCTCCTTGCACTCGAAGAAGTGCGTGACAACGCGATCGCCCTCGGAGACCAGGCCGATGTGCTCGCCCACCACACCGGGCGCGGCGGCCTCCTCGGCGGCGGCGCGGGCGAGGTCGACGGCCTCGGCGCACAGACGGTCGGGGGTGCGGCTTCGCGTTGTCGCTGCGCTCACAGGTATCGCTTCTCTCCATACGCCGTCTCACGAGTGCGCCACTGTCAGCGGGGACGGCGGACGGAGCGGACCGGGGGACCGCGTCGACGTCCGCGCCCGATCGCACCCGGGCGCACCTACGTCATCCATTCTGCGGGATGGCCGTACGGCGCGCGGCCGGGAACGTTCGCCACGGCGCCCTACGCACGCTACCTGCTCGCGTGCGCTCGGCATACACCGCCGGTGCCCCGCGGCGGGGTTCGCCGGATCCCGCCCGGGCCGGGACGGCCGGACCCACCGTCCCCCACCCCCGCCGGCCCGGCCCGGTCCACCGGCTCTCACCTGTGCCGGTCCGCCACGAGACGCACCGCCATACGCGCGGCGAGGGCACTACGCACGGCGTTACCGGGGCACTATGAACGTCGTGGCAGCCGCGAGGACGCCCCGAGGTGCCGCCGGGGCCGGCGGGACGAAAGAGGGCAAGGGGAGCAGCCGGAGGAGCGGAGCGGGCCGGGGCGGTCCCCTCCGCGCGATCGGCCGTGCCCTGCACCTGCCGCTGACCGGTCCCGCCCGCGGCATCCGCCGGGTCACCCACGCGCACGGCGCCGGCGAGTCCGGCCTCGGCAGGCTGATCGAGCTGCACGGCGTGAACGGCGCCGGCGACGTCATGATCACCGTGGCGCTCGCCTCCACCGTCTTCTTCTCCGTGCCCACCGACGAGGCCCGGGGCCGCGTCGCGCTCTACCTCGCCATCACCATGGCGCCGTTCACCCTGCTCGCCCCCGTGATCGGCCCGCTGCTCGACCGGGTCCCGCACGGCCGCCGGGTGGCGATGGCGAGCGCGATGATGGCCCGCGCGCTGCTCGCCCTGGTGCTGTCCGGCGCGGTCGTCACCGGCAGCATCGAGATGTACCCGGCGGCCCTGTGCGTGCTGGTCGCGTCGAAGGCGTACGGCGTGGTCCGCAGCGCGGTCGTGCCGCGGCTGCTGCCGTCGGGGTTCTCCCTGGTCAAGGCCAATTCGCGGGTCACGCTGGGCGGGTTGCTGGCGACCGGCGTCGCGGCGCCGATCGGCGCGGGGCTCCAGCAGATCGGGCCGCGCTGGCCGCTGTACGGAGCGTTCGTGATCTTCATGGCGGGGACGTTCCTGTCGTTCTCCCTGCCGCCGAAGGTCGACTCGGCCAAGGGCGAGGACACGGCGCTGCTCGCCGCGGACGAGCGGCACCTGCACGGGCCGCACCGCAAACCGGTCAAGCGTCCGGGCCTGCGCACGGTCGGTCCGGCCGTCACCCACGCCCTCGCCGCGAACGCCGCCGTCCGCTGCCTGTCCGGGCTCCTGATCTTCTTCCTGGCGTTCCTGCTGCGCGAGCACCCGCTGACGGGGCAGAGCGCCGCGGTGTCGCTGGGCGTCGCCGGTGTCGCCGCCGGCGCGGGCAACGCGCTGGGGACGGCGGTCGGGGCGTGGCTGCGGTCCCGGGCGCCGGAGATCATCGTCGTGACCGTGGTGGCGTGCGTGCTGGGCACGGCGCTCACGGCCGCCGTGTTCTTCGGCGCGGTGCTGGTGGCCTGCCTGGCCGCGGTCGCCGGGTTCGCGCAGGCGCTGGCCAAGCTGTCGCTGGACGCGCTGATCCAGCGGGACGTGCCGGAACTGGTGCGCACCTCGGCGTTCGCGCGGTCGGAGACGCTGCTGCAGATGTCGTGGGTACTGGGCGGGGCGATCGGCATCGCGCTGCCCCTGAACGGCGCCTTCGGCCTCGCGGTGGGCGCCGCGGTCGTCGCCGTGGGCTGGCTGACGACCGTGCGGGGCCTGCTGGACTCGGCACGGCGCGGGGGCGCGGGCCGGCCGCGGGCGGGGTGACGGCCCAGGCACGCCGTACCCCGCGTGGGAGGGCGGTGGGGCCTGCCCGATAGCCTTCGCCCATGACCACGTTGCAATCCGTTGTGCGACGCCGCCGCGCCGTCGCCGCCGCCGGCGCCGTATCCGCCGGACTGCTCGTCCTGTCGGCCTGCGACAAGCCGACCCCGATGGCCACGATCACCGTGGGCCAGTCCTCGGTGAGCTCCGAGGCCACCTGCGGCGGCGAGGGCGGGTCCCTGAAGTCCGCCGCCCTCACGAAGTGCCTGAAGGACAAGGACATCAAGACCCTCTCGGTCGACCCGGACGAGACCGTGCGCTTCGGCGTCGACCCGGAGATCGCCGACGAGCGGTGGACGATCCTGATGAACGGCCAGCCGCTGCTGCCCGAGGACCTCGGCAAGACGTACACCACGATCCCCGGCAGCGTGTTCTTCAGCCAGCAGTACGGGGCGCAGGGCAACTCCACCCTCGTCTCCGTCAAGGCAGGCGACGGCAAGAAGAACAGCAACACGGTCACCGGCCTGTGGTCCTTCAAGCTGGAGAAGAAGGACTCCTGACCACGTCCGCCGTACGCGTCCTCGTGGCCACCGCGGTCCCCGCCGAGCGGGACGCGGTGGCCCGGGCGTTCCCGGGGCCGGTGCGCGAGGTGCCCCTGCCCGGTGCGGCCGTCCACCGGGTCGCCGGCGGCCCCGACCTGCTCGCCGCCGGCGTCGGCCCCGCCCTGGCCGCCGCCTCCACGGCCGCCGCGCTCACCGCCGCCGCCCTCGGCGGCGCCCCCTACGGCCTCGTCGTCTGCGCCGGGATCGCCGGCGGCTTCCCGCCCGGCGCCCCCCTGGGCTCCCTCGTCGTCGCCGACGAGATCACCGCGGCCGACCTGGGCGCCGAGACCGCCGACGGGTTCCTGCCGGTCACCGACCTCGGCTTCGGAACCGTCACCCACCGCCCGCCCGAGGGCCTGGTGCGCCGGGTCGCCGCCGCGGCCGGGGCACGCCCCGGCACCGTCCTCACCGTCTCGACCGTGACCGGCACCGCCGGACGCGCCGCGGAGCTGCGCGCCCGCCACCCCGGCGCCCTCGCCGAGGCCATGGAGGGCTTCGGCGTCGCCGAGGCCGCCGCCGCGCACGGCGTGCCCGTGCTGGAGCTGCGCGCGGTGTCCAATCCCGTGGGCCCGCGCGACCGCGCCGCCTGGCGGATCGGCGCCGCGCTCACCGCCCTGACCGAGGCCTTCGGGAAGCTCGCGCCCGTACTGGAAGGTTGGAACCCGCATGACCAGTGAGCAGCTGAAGATCGCCTACTCCCCCTGCCCGAACGACACCTTCGTCTTCGACGCCCTGGCCCACGGCCGCGTCCCCGGCGCGCCCGCCCTGGACGTCACCTTCGCCGACATCGACCTCACCAACGGCATGGCCGAGCGCGGCGAGTACGACGTGCTGAAGGTGTCCTACGCGGTGCTGCCGTACGTCCTGGACGACTACGCCCTGCTGCCCTGCGGGGGCGCGCTGGGGCGGGGCTGCGGGCCGCTGGTGCTCACCCGGGAGCCGGGCGTCGACCTGACCGGCCGCACGGTCGCGGTGCCGAGCGAGAAGTCGACGGCGTACCTGCTGTTCCGGCTGTGGGCGGCGGACACGGTCCCCGGCCGGGTCGGGGAGATCGTCGTCATGCCGTTCCACGAGATCATGCCGGCCGTGCGGGACGGGAAGGTCGACGCGGGGCTCGTCATCCACGAGGCGCGGTTCACGTACCGGAACTACGGGCTGCACCAGCTCGCCGACATGGGCGAGCACTGGGAGCGCACCACCGGGCTGCCGATCCCGCTGGGCGCGATCATCGCGAAGCGGTCGCTGGGCGCGGACACGCTGCGGCTGCTCGCCGACTCCGTCCGCGCCTCCGTGCGGGCCGCCTGGGACGACCCCGAGGCGTCCCGCCCGTACGTCATGGAACACGCCCAGGAGATGGACCCGGCCGTCGCCGACCAGCACATCGGGCTGTACGTCAACGAGTTCACCGCCGATCTCGGCGCGGACGGCTACGCGGCGGTGCGGGGCCTGCTGGACCGTGCGGCGGCCGAGGGCCTGCTGCCGCCCCTCGGCCCGGACGCGCTGGCCTTCCCGTAGCCCCGGCTCGCGCGGCCTGTACGCCCCGTACAGGCCGCGGGGCTCACACGTCCAGCTGGTCGGCGACCGCGCGGAGCAGGCCGGCGATCTTCTTGCCGGAGGCCTTGTCGGGGTAGCGGCCCCGCTCCAGCATCGGGGTGATGTTCTCCAGGAGCGTCGTCAGGTCCTGGACGATGGAGGCCAGTTCGTCGGGCTTCCTGCGCTGCGCGGCGGCCACCGACGGGGTCGGGTCCAGCAGGGTCAGGGACAGCGCCTGGTCGCCCCGCTGCCCGGCCACCACCCCGAACTCCACGCGCTGGCCCGGCTTGAGTGTCTCGACTCCGGCGGGGAGGACCGAGGAATGGACGAAGACGTCACCGCCGTCGTCCCGGGAGAGAAAGCCGAAGCCCTTCTCGCTGTTGAACCACTTGACCTTGCCGGTAGGCACGTCTGTCCTCGTCCTCGTTACTCGTCGGAAAACTGCTTCTGAAACGGCTCTTGATAGCACTGGGGCGGGCCGCTCCGACCCGCCGGTACCAAGGCTAATGGGCTTCAGTCCCGTGACAAGACGTCACCCGGTTGTTCCTTCGCGCTGGGAACTACCCTGGTCCGGTGCGTGACAAAACCCAAACGAATTCCGCCGCGCCCGGTGACCGGCTGGTCCGCGCCGGTGCGCTCGTGTTCTTCATCGGCGCCGTGGCCACCCTGGTCACGGTCGCTCCGCTGTTTCTGGGAACGACGCCCTTTCCCACATACATGTTCGGATTGAGCATGTTCATGGCCGTCGGATTCCTGATGGCGGGCGCGGGGGTGCTCCGGTCGGTCGCGGCCGGGCGGCGCCGGGCGCGTCAGGCGTCGCGGGCGTCCGGCGCGGCGGGCGCGGCCGGCTCCGCCCGGTAGGCCGCGAGCCACCGCGGGAACTCCGTCAGGTCGGCGAGGACCGCGTCGGCCCCCGCCGCGCGCAGTTCCCCGGCGGCGTACGGGCCCGTGGCCACGGCGAGGGAGTACGCGTCGGCCGCGCGGGCGCCGCGTATGTCGCCGAGGTGGTCGCCGACGTACACGTGCGCCCCGTGCTCGCGCAGCGCCTGCGCCTTCTGCTCCGCCCACAGGTCGCCGATCACCGCGTCCGGCTCGATGCCGAGGTGGGCCAGGTGCAGCTTGGCGTTCGGCTCGTACTTGGCGGTGACGACGATCGCCCGGCCGCCGGACGCCCGTACGGCGGCGACGGCCTCGCGGGCCCCGGGCAGCGCCGGGGTGGCGGCGACGGCGATGGCCGGGTACATCGCGCGGTACAGGTCGGCGATCTCCGCGATGCGCTCCGCCGGGAACCAGTGCGCCAGCTCCTCCTCCAGCGGCGGCCCGAGCCGGGTGACCGCCAGATCGGCGTCGATGTGCACGCCGGTCCGCTCGGCGAGCGCCGTGTAGCAGGCGTGGATGCCGGGCCGGGAGTCGATCAGCGTCATGTCCAGGTCGAACCCGACGGTCGGCGCGGAGGAGGTGGTGAAGGCCATGGGGGACATTGTGCCGGGCCGGCCGCCGGTACCGGGGCGACGGGCCGGTGACGGCGGCCGGGCGGGTTCAGCGGCGGGGGCGGCGGGCCCGCCAGACGAGGTAGAGGGCCGAGGCCAGGGCCGCGCCGCGCAGGACCCAGGGCCAGGTGTCGGCGACCGCGTCGTTCATGTGGCCCTCGGGGACGGGATCGCCCCAGCGGCCGTCCGTGCGGCCCCAGAGCCAGACCAGGCCCGCCGCGGCGACCAGGCCGGGCAGGCCCAGCACTGCCCACTTCGCCTCGGCGGGCGTCAGCCGGCGGGAGAGGTGGACGATGAGCCAGCCCATGGCCAGCGGCAGGAGGTTGCCGAGCACCGCGCCGGCCACCAGCAGCACGGCGGCGACCAGCAGCAGGGGGTTGTTCCAGCCGCCCTCGGGCCACAGCCGGGGCAGCCGGCGGCGCGCGGCGGCCGGAGCGGCGGCCTTCCCGGCCGCGGCGGTCGCGGCGGCCGCGTCGCTCCCGGCCCGGCCGGTCCCCTCGTCCCCGTCGTCCCCGTCCGCGGCCGGCTCCCGGGCGGCCCGTTCCTTCGGCGGCGGAGGCTTCAGCAGCTCGGGGATCTCCACCCCGCCGACGAATCCCGGCACGCCGTCGCCGTCCCCGAGCGGGCCGCCGTCCACCCGCCACCAGTCCGCCCGCAGCCCGGCGTCCCCCAGTTCGTGCGCGCCCGCCAGGTGCGGCGGGGACGGCGCGTCCGCGGGCGCGGGACCGGGCGCGGCGGGACGCGGGCGCGGCACGACCCGCCGCAGGCCCCTGCGCCGCTGCCCCGCCCGCGGCTCCCCGTCCCGCTGTACGGGCACGGCGGCGGACGGTTCCGGCGGCGCGCCCCCGCCGCCGGCGCCGTCGCCGGCCGCGTCCACCACCTCGTCGGGGCTGCCGATCCGGGACAGGATGCGGCGGACGGCGGCGGGCGAGTCGACGGGGGACTTGGCCCGGCGCCGGTCGATCTCGTCGCGCAACTGGGACACCAGGCGCATGCGGGCGGCGGACGGCAACTGCCGCTGCTGCGCCACGTCGCCGACGCGGCTCAGATACTCGTAGACGACCTGGTCGCTCTCGATCCCCACGAAGTCCCCTCCGGGGCGGGTGCCTTGGATATCCCGTGGCACGACGGTAGCGCAGCGGGGCGGGCACCGGCGCGCGCCCCGCTGCACGTCACCCGGCCCGCGCGGCGGCGGGAACGGCTCCCGCCGCCCGGGCTTCCGCCCGCCGCGCACCGGTGCCGGGCCCCCGGCCGGGCCGCGCGGGCCGTGCCGTGCGCCGCCACCCGCTACCGTGGGGCGGATGAGCAGTGATGCGAAGCCGGCCGCGCCCAGATCCCTCGCCGAGGCGCTGCGCGCCCGCGACGACGCGTCCCTGGCCGCCCTTCTGCGCAGCCGCCCCGACCTCATCACCCCCGTCCCCACCGACCTGACGCAGCTCGCCACCCGCGCCGGCACCCGGGCCTCGGTCGTGCGCGCCCTGGAGCGGCTGGACCGCTTCGCGCTGCAGACGGCCGAGGCGCTGGCCGTGGCGCCGGACCCGGCGACGTACGGCGGACTGCTCTCCCTGATGGCCGGCGACCCGGGCGACCCGGCCGTGGCCGGCGCCCTGCCCCGGGCGCTGGCCACCCTGCGCGAGCAGGCCCTGGTGTGGGGCGGCGACGACCGGCTGCGGCTGGTGCGCACGGCCCGTGAGCTGCTGGCGCCCTCCCCGCAGCACCCCTCCCCGACCGGCCTCGGCCCGACCGTGCGGGAGGCCGCGTCGGGCATGTCCCCGGGCCGCATCCAGGAGATCGTCACCGCGGCCGGGCTGCCCTCGACGCACGACCCGGTGTCCGCGGCGGACGCGCTCACCGCCCTGTTCACGGACCGCGCGCGGCTCGCGGCGCTCCTGGACCGGGCCCCGCAGGAGTCGCGGGAGGTCCTCGCCCGCCTCGTCTGGGGGCCGCCCTACGGGCAGGTCACCGCCGACCCCGCGCCGCACCTGCGCTGGCTGCTGGACCGCGGGCTGCTGCTGCCGGCCGTCCCCGGCACGGTCGTCCTGCCCCGCGAGGTCGCCCTGCACCTGCGCGGGGGCCGGGCGCACCGCGCGCCGGAGCCGGTGCCGCCGCCGCTGGAGGCCGCGGCCGCCCACCGCCCGCAGGTGGTGGACGCGACGGCGGCCGGGCAGGCGCAGGCGGCGCTGGGCACCGTCGAGGAACTGCTGAAGGAGTGGGACGAGGGCGGCCCGGCGGTGCTGCGGGCCGGCGGGCTGAGCGTGCGGGACCTGAAGCGGACCGCCGTCGCGCTGGACGTGTCCGAGCCGGTCGCCGCGTTCTGGGTGGAACTGGCCTACGCGGCGGGCCTGCTGGCCTCCGACGGCGAGGCCGACGAGCGGTACGCGGCGACCCCCGCGTACGACGAGTGGCTGGAGCTGCCGCCGGCCGAGCGGTGGGCGCGGCTCGCCGGGGCGTGGCTGACGGCGACCCGGACGGCGGGGCTGGTCGGCGGGCGGGACGCCAAGGACCGTGTGCTGTCGGCGCTGGGGCCGAACCTGGACCGTTCGGCGGCGCCGGAGGTGCGGCACCGGGTGCTGGCCCTGCTGGCGGGGCTGCCGGAGGGCACGGCGCCGTCCGCGGAGTCGGTGCTGGCCCGGCTGCGCTGGGAGCGCCCGCCGCGCGGCCGCCGGCCGGAGGACGACCTGCGCGGCCGGCTCGCCCGGTGGACGCTGTCCGAGGCCGAACTGCTGGGCGTCACCGGGCGGGGAGCGCTCTCGGCGCACGGCCGGGCGCTGATCGGCGCGCCCGCGCCGAGGAGGCCGGACGCCGAGCCCGAGGGCCCCGGCGACAAGCTCCCCGTCCACCACCGCGCCCCCGCGCCCCCCGCCCCCCTCGCGCCGCCGGCCCCCGCCGAGCAGGCCGCCGCGCGGGCCGCCGCCGCCCGGCTGCTCGCCCCGCTGCTGCCCGAGCCGCTGGACCACGTCCTGCTCCAGGCCGACCTGACGGCGGTGGCCCCCGGCCCGCTGCGGCGGCCGCTCGCCGACCTGCTGGGGGTGCTCGCGGACGTGGAGTCCAAGGGCGGGGCCACCGTCTACCGGTTCACCCCCGCCTCCGTACGGCGCGCCCTGGACACCGGGCGGACCGCCGCCGACCTGCACGCCTTCCTCGCCGAGCACTCCCGCACGCCGGTGCCGCAGCCGCTGGCCTACCTCATCGACGACGTGGCCCGCCGGCACGGGCGGCTGCGGGTGGGCGCGGCCTCGGCGTACGTGCGCTGCGACGACGACGCGATGCTCAGCGAGATCCTCGCCGACCGGCGGGCCGCGGGGCTCGGGCTGCGCCGTCTCGCGCCGACCGTGCTGGCCGCGCAGGCCGGTCCGGCCGCGCTCCTCGACGGGCTGCGCGCGATGGGTTTCGCGCCGGCCGCGGAGTCCGCGGAGGGCGACGTGCTGATCACCCGCGCGCACGCCCGCCGCACGCCGCCGCGGACGCCCCCGGAGCCCGTCCCGGACGGTCCCCCGGTGCCGGACGACACCCTCCTGACGGCCGCGCTGCGCGCCGTCCGGGCCGGTGACCTGGCCTCCACCGCACCGCGCAAGCCCGGCCCCGGCGCCCCGGCCGCGGACGGCGAGCCGCCCCGCACCAGCTCCGCCGAGACCCTCGCCACCGTGCAGGCCGCGGTCCTGACCGGCGAGTCCCTGTGGATCGGCTACGTCAACGCCGAGGGCGCCGCCAGCCAGCACGTCATCGCCCCGGTCCGCGTGGAGGGCGGTTTCGTCACCGCCTACGACCACACCGCGGACGAGGTCCGCACCTTCCCCCTGCACCGCGTCACCGGGGTCGCGGAACTGGCCGACGACGGGGTGTGACACGGCCCGGCCGGCCGGTCACCGTCACCCGTCCGGGCGTACGCGGCGTTTCATGCACGCCACACCGGGCGCTTCCCACCGACGGGCGATCCGCGGGCGTGTCGCGCATCACGGCGTGCGGCGCCGGGCAGCCCACGGGTGTTCCGACCGCGCTCGACCGAGCGACACAGAAAGGTAGTTCCTCCATGCGCACTGCTCGTCGTATCGCCACCGTGCTGACCGCGACCGCCGCCATGATCGGCGCCTGCGCCGTCCAGGCCTCCGCGGTCGCCATCGAGGCCGCGGGGGTCGTCCTCGAACTGCCCGCGCTCTGATCCACCGGGCGACGGCCGGCCCCGGCCCCTCCTGGGGCCGGCCCGTCCCGCCACCGTCACTCCGTGAAAGGCCCGTCCGCGTCCATGCGTCCCGAACTGCCCGTCCGCGCCCGCCGCGCCGCCTCCGCCGCCCTGGTCCTCACCGCCGCCCTGGTGGGCGCGCTCGCCCCGGGGGCCGCCGCGGCGGCCGAGGCCCCCGCCGTGCTGCCGCTCCCGCTCCCGGGCGCGGAGTCCCTCGTCACGGAGGGGCTCACCATCGAGGGACCGCTGATCAACAACATCAGTCTGCCCACGCTGCGGTAGCGCGCCGCGTCCGGTAGCTGTCCCCGTCGAGCCGCACGATCTCGGCGTGGTGGGCCAGCCGGTCCACCATCGCCGCCGCGGACGGGCCGCCGAAGACCTCGTCCCAGCGGCCGAGCGGACGGTCGGTGGTGACGATCAGCGAGCCCCGCTCGTAGCGGTGGGCGACCAGCTGGAAGAAGAGCCGGGAGGTGTCCGCGTCGAACGGCACGTACCCGACCTCGTCGACGATCAGCAGGGGGCAGTCGTCGAGGGCGGCCAGTTCCTCGGCGAGCCGGCCCGCCGCCCGCGCCCGGCCGAGGCGCCCGGCCCACTCGGCGACCGTCGCGAACAGCACCCGGTGCCCGGCCTGGCAGGCGCGCACGCCGAGGGCGACGGCGAGGTGCGTCTTGCCGGTGCCGGGCGGTCCGACGAAGACCGCGTTCCGCCGGGCGGCGACGAAGTCCAGCTTGCCGAGCCGGGCCACGGCCTCCCGGTCGAAGTCCCGGGGATGCCCGGCGTCGAAGTCCTCCAGCTCCTTGCGGGCGGGGAAGCCGGCGGCGCGGATGCGCGCCTCGGCGCCCGTCTCCTCGGCCGGCGGCGGGGCCTGGGCCGGGATCGGCACGCGCTGCCGGGCCGGCGCCGCCGGGGGCCCGGGGTCCGGGCGGTGCCCGTGGCCGTCCCGGTGGGCGGCCTGCTCGGCCCGCGCGACCATCGGCCCCGACATGTACGCCAGGATCGCCGCCGAGACGATGAAGGCCATGTGGATCACCGTGCCCCACAGCAGGCTGTGGCGGGAGGTGTGCTGCACGTCCACGAACATCTGCAGCAGGTGGACGGAGGAGATGCCCACGATGGCGGTGGCCAGCTTCACCTTCAGCACGTTGGGGTTGACGTGCGAGAGCCACTCGGGCTGGTCGCGGTGGCCCTGGAGGCCGATGCGGGAGACGAAGGTCTCGTAGCCGCCGACGATCACCATGATCAGCAGGTTGGCGATCATGACGACGTCCACCAGCTTGAGCACCGCGAGCATGACGTACGTCTCGGTGGCGCGTCCGGTCACGCACCGGACGATTAAGTTCCACAGCTCGTAGAAGAACTTGTAGACGTACACCCCCTGGACGGCGACCAGGCCGAAGTAGAGCGGGGCCTGGAGCCAGCGGGTCGCGAACAGCGCGTATCCGAGGGTGGCGGTCGGCGGGGACGGGGAACCGGGGGAACCAGTGGAAGCCTGCACAATGCGCATTCTTCGCAGAAAACGGCCATCCGGCCCCATCCGCTCCACCCACAGGACTGACGCGCTCCACCCGCAGGGCTGAATAGACATCCTGTAGGACTGGACGAGGACTGGACGCGCCGGACGGGACCGGCCGGACCGCGCGGGGCCGGACCGGACGGCTGCCCCGGCCCCGGCCCCGGCCCCGGCCCCGGCCCCGGCCCCGGCCCGGGGAACGATCAGGCACACTGGACGTTTGGCCACGCCGTCCGGCCGTACGAAAGGGTGCCGCGTGTGAACGGTCCGCTCATCGTCCAGTCCGACAAGACCCTGCTCCTGGAGGTCGACCACGAGCAGGCCGACGACTGCCGTCGCGTCATCGCCCCGTTCGCCGAACTGGAGCGGGCGCCGGAGCACATCCACACCTACCGCGTGACGCCGCTCGGCCTGTGGAACGCGCGGGCGGCGGGGCACGACGCCGAGCAGGTCGTCGACGCGCTGGTGCAGTACAGCCGCTACCCGGTGCCGCACGCGCTGCTCGTCGACATCGCCGAGACGATGGACCGCTACGGGCGGCTGACCCTGCACAAGCACCCCGCGCACGGCCTGGTCCTGACCACCACCGACCGGCCGGTGCTGGAGGAGGTGCTGAAGTCGAAGCGGATCACGCCGCTGGTCGGCGCCCGCCTCGACCCCGACACCGTCGCCGTGCACCCCTCGGAGCGCGGACAGATCAAGCAGGTGCTGCTGAAGCTGGGCTGGCCGGCCGAGGACCTCGCCGGGTACGTCGACGGCGAGGCCCACCCGATCGAGCTGCGCGAGGACGGCTGGACGCTCAGGCCCTACCAGAAGCAGGCCGTGGAGAACTTCTGGCACGGCGGCAGCGGCGTCGTGGTGCTGCCCTGCGGGGCCGGCAAGACGCTGGTCGGCGCCGGGGCGATGGCGCAGGCCAAGTCGACCACGCTGATCCTGGTCACCAACACCGTCTCGGCCCGGCAGTGGAAGCACGAGCTGGTCAGGCGCACCAGCCTCACCGAGGACGAGATCGGCGAGTACAGCGGGACGAAGAAGGAGATCCGGCCCGTCACCATCGCCACCTACCAGGTGCTGACGACGCGGCGGAAGGGCGTCTACCCGCACCTGGAGCTGTTCGACTCCCGGGACTGGGGCCTGATCGTCTACGACGAGGTGCACCTGCTGCCGGCGCCGGTGTTCAAGTTCACCGCCGACCTCCAGGCGCGCCGCCGCCTCGGGCTCACGGCCACGCTGGTCCGCGAGGACGGCCGCGAGTCGGACGTGTTCTCCCTGATCGGCCCCAAGCGGTTCGACGCGCCCTGGAAGGAGATCGAGGCCCAGGGCTACATCGCGCCCGCCGACTGCGTGGAGGTCCGGGTCAACCTCACCGACTCCGAGCGGCTCGCGTACGCCACCGCGGAGGCGGAGGAGAAGTACCGGTTCTGCGCGACGACCGCGACGAAGCGGAAGGTGACGGAGGCGATCGTCCGCCGGTTCGCCGGGCAGCAGATCCTGGTCATCGGCCAGTACATCGACCAGCTGGACGAGCTGGGCGCGCACCTGGACGCGCCGGTGATCAAGGGCGACACGTCCAACGCCCAGCGGGAGAAGCTGTTCGAGGCGTTCCGGCAGGGCGAGATCAGCGTGCTGGTGGTGTCGAAGGTGGCGAACTTCTCCATCGACCTGCCGGAGGCGACGGTCGCCATCCAGGTGTCGGGCACCTTCGGGTCGCGGCAGGAGGAGGCGCAGCGCCTGGGCCGGGTGCTGCGGCCCAAGGCGGACGGCCACCAGGCGCACTTCTACTCGGTCGTCGCCCGCGACACGATCGACCAGGACTTCGCCGCCCACCGCCAGCGCTTCCTGGCGGAACAGGGCTACGCGTACCGGATCGTGGACGCGGACGAGATCCTCACGGGGAGCTGAAGGTCACTGGCGTCCTGAGCCCGTCAGCACCGGGCCGTCCGCGCCTGCTCCAGCAACCAGTCGACGAGGATGTCGACGTCAGTCCAGGGATTGGCGCTGTGTCCCCTTCCGGAGGCGTCACGGAGGGCGCGCGCTCGGCCGGCGGCTGCCGGATGGGCGAGGCGGAAGGGCTCGTAATCCAGGTGCTTGCGGTCGGTGCGGTAACCGCAGGCCTCGTGCTTCTCAAGGAGCTTCTGGGCAGCCTCCGACGTGTTGTATTTCCTGACCTCTTGAAAGTGGAGGAGCAGCCACAGTTCGAAGCACGGATTGCTCAGCGCAACCTTGATTCCGTGGTCCCGGGCCTCACGCAGAGCTCGCTCCAGGTCGGGGTGGGGCGTCGGGGCTTCCACGTCCATGACGCACCACACTTCGTCGTAGGCGGTGAACCTGTCCTGCCGGCTGCGTGGAGCCCGTTCCTTGTGCTTGATCGCCGCCCTGACCAAAGCGGTCGGCACCCCGTGCTCCGGGCCCAGCGCGATTTGGACGGGAAGTCCGCTCAGGTCGGAGCGCAACCCGCGCAGGTAGTGCTTCTCCGTGCACTCCCCCTCGCAGTAAACGAGAACCCTACGCAGCTCCGGCCGCTTGGCGCCTTTCCTCTTCAGCGACTTCCCCCGCCCCACTCGCCCCTCCGTCCGAGATCTCGTCGGCCAACCGTCGCAGTGATTCGTCGTCCAGGAGCGGCAACGCCCCGTACCGCCCCGAAAGGTACCGCTTCTCCAGATTGTCCCTGGTGTTCGCGGAGTCCCTCACATAGAAGTCGGTGACCGGAAAGATCCGTGTCGCCAAGGTCTGCCGGTCCTTCTCCGTGAACCAGATCTGATCCCTGTACAACTCGGTACGGGCATTGTTGCCGAGCAGTGACGCCTCGTGCGTGGTGAAGAGGAGCTGGGCCCCCGACCTGTTGACGTCAGGCGCCTGGAACATGCCGACCAGGGCATCGGCCAGGTAGGGATGAAGCCGGGCGTCCAGCTCGTCCACGGCGAGAACACTCCCCTGGGACAGCGCCGTGAGCACCGGGCCCAGGAGTCCGATCCAGGTCCGGGTACCGCTGGATTCTTCCGGAAGCGTGAGCGAGAAGATCCCGTCGGTCGTCCGATGCTGGACGTGCACGCGGTATCCCGGCGCCCCGTCCACTCGCACCCGGTCCCCCACGACCTCGTTCAGAGCCGCGACGATCCTCTTGTGCTCTTCGAGCAGTTTCTGGTCGGGTTCCTGGAACTGCAGTCCCTCCACGCCCAGGTCCGCGAAACGCAGCAGATGGGTCATCGCATCGGGGGACGTCTCCCGGTCGCCGCGGCTCTCGAACTGCCGACGCAGCAATTTCATGGTGAAGTCGAGCCGCTGGGAGAAGTCCTGGTCGCTGGCCGTACGCAGCCCGTCCCGGAACCAGCGGTGCAGGGTGCGGAGGAGTTCATGGTTCTGAGCTGCGGCCACGGACAGATAGAGGCTGTTGGGCCGGAGCAGTTCGGAGATCGTCTTGCGTCGACCGGTCAACCAGCGGCCGAAACGCAGGGTGTCCGGCGCACTGCCTTCGCGTACGTACAGCTTCCGGCGATTTCCCTCGGGGAAGTAGAAGAGCCACTCCTCCAGTACGGCCTCGTCGTCGACCGTGAAACCGAATTCGTACCGGATGCCGTCGACGACGAAGTCGATCTCATAGGTGCTCGGATGGCTCCCGGGGGCCGGCCGGAACCGGAAGGGCCGGCGCGGGACACCGCCCGCGGGGTCCCACCGACGGAACGAGTCGAGGACCGCGTGTTTCATCCATTTCAGGGCGTCGATCACGTTCGACTTGCCGGAGGCGTTCGACCCGTACACGGCGGCCACGGGAACCGCGTGCAGGTCGGTCCCGAACACTGGGTGCTGAACCCGCTCCGGCCGGTCGTCACCCGCGATCATCGACAGTTCCTGCTCATCGCGGATCGACGCGTGATTGGTCACCTGGAATCGCAGCAGCACGGCGACCTCCTCTGCAATCCACGATGTCGGCGGTGGGGGGTTATCGTCGAATCTCGACGATAACCCCCCACCGCCGACATCGCCAGGTGCTCCCTCGGATGGTGAACTCGTGGGAGTGCACCATCCCGTCTTCGCAGACGGCTTTGGAGGGCGGACGGAACAGGGCGTGCCCGGCATCGCAGCAGCAGCGTCCCGAGTCCGACGGGCGGGGCCGCCGCCGCGGCGGGGAACACGGGCCGGGCCTGCGGCTCGGCCCGCCCCGGTGAACGCGAGAGGCCGGGGCGGAGCGTCAGGCCGCCGGAGAGGGCGGCCGGGCCGGTCACCTGCGGTGGACGCCCGCCTCCATGCGGTGCTCGCCGAGGGCGATCACGTCGAAGGTGGCGCCCAGGAACACCCGGACGGCGCGCAGGGCGTCGCCGAGGCGGTGGGGGTGGCCGCCCCGCGGGACCGTGGCTCCGGACCGGCCGGGAGCCGGAGTGAAGGTCGCTGTAGTCATGCCTCCAGGGTGAGTTCCGGCGCACCCGGGCGGCATCGGTCCATGGACCGAACCCGCGCGGCCCGCGCGTACGCCTCCCGGACCGGCCCGCGCCCCGGGAAGAACGGCCGCGTCCCCCGGAAGGACGACGGGGCACGGCCGGGAAAACGATTGGCCCCCGTCCGCCCCCGCACCCTAGAATCTCCGCTCTTGCCCGCCTCCCTCACGGAGTGCCGCCCGCCCGTCTCCCACCACCACCCTCGATCGAGGCCCTTCGGGCCGCCCCCGCATTGCCGGACGGAAACCGGCCGGCCCCCGTCCACACCAGCAGGTCCCTTCGGAGGCACCCCCGTGTCCGCGTCCCCGCCCGCAGACGACCCCCTGGCCCGCGAGCGGGCCCACCTCGCCGCGTCCCGCGCCGCCCTGCGCGCCATGCGGGAGGACGTCGAGTCCCTCGACATCCGCGACGTCACCGCGAACTGGGTCAACGCCCAGGTGCTGGAGCGTCAGATCGAGGAGCGCGTCAAGGCGCTGGCCGACCTCGGCGACACCCCGCTGTTCTTCGGCCGGCTCGACTACCTGCGCTCCCCCGGCGCCGAGCAGGCGGAGGAGGCGCGGGGGGAGAGCTTCTACATCGGGCGGCGGCACGTGCACGACGCCGACGGCGACCCCATGGTGATCGACTGGCGCGCGCCGGTCTCGCAGCCGTTCTACCGGGCCTCGAAGAAGGACCCGATGGACGTCGCGCTGCGCCGCCGCTTCGGCTACACCGGCGGCGACCTCACCGCGTACGAGGACGAGCACCTGTCCGACCCCGCGGAGGCCGCGCGGACCAGCAGGCTGCTCCAGCAGGAGATCGAGCGGCCCCGCGTCGGCCCGATGCGGGACATCGTGGCGACGATCCAGCCGGAGCAGGACGAGATCGTGCGCAGCGGGCTCGGCGGCACCGTCTGCGTGCAGGGCGGTCCCGGCACCGGCAAGACGGCCGTCGGCCTGCACCGGGTCGCGTACCTGCTGTACGCGCACCGGGAGCGGCTGGCCCGCGCCGGCACCCTCGTCATCGGGCCGAACCGGTCCTTCCTGCACTACATCGAGCAGGTCCTGCCGGCGCTCGGCGAGCTGACGGTCGCCCAGGCCACCGTCGACGACCTGGTCGCCCGCGTGGAGGTGCGCGGCGCGGACGACGCGGCGGCCGCCACCGTCAAGGGCGACGCCCGGATGGCCGAGGTGCTCAGGCGGGCCCTGTACTCCCACGTGACCCCGCCCGCCGAGCCGGTCGTCGTGGTGCGCGGCTCGCGCCGCTGGCGCGTTCCGGCGTACGAGCTGGAGGAGATCGTGCGGGGCCTGCTGGACCGGGACATCCGGTACGGCGCCGCCCGCGACGCGCTGCCGCAGCGCATCGCGCACGCCGTGCTGGTGCAGATGGAGCGCGCGGGCGAGGCCCCGGACGACCGGGTGCAGGACGCGGTGGCCCGCAACAGCGCGGTGAAGGCGGCCGTGAAGGCGGTCTGGCCGGCCGTGGACCCGGCGAAGCTGGTGCTGCGGCTGCTGACGGACGCGGACTTCCTCGCCGCGCACGCCGACGGCGTCCTCACCGAGGACGAGCAGAAGACGATCCTGTGGACGAGGCCGGCGCGGTCGGTACGGTCGGCCCGGTGGTCGCCCGCGGACGCCGTGCTGATCGACGAGGCCGCCGACCTGATCGAGCGCACCCCCTCCCTCGGGCACGTCGTCCTGGACGAGGCGCAGGACCTGTCCCCCATGCAGTACCGGGCGGTGGGCCGCCGCTGCACCACCGGTTCGGCGACCGTGCTGGGCGACCTGGCGCAGGGCACCACGCCCTGGGCGACCCGCAGCTGGCAGGAGGCGCTGACCCACCTGGGCAAGCCGGACGCGGTGGTCGAGGAGCTGACGGCCGGCTTCCGCGTGCCGACCGACGTCATCGCCTACGCCTCCCGGCTGCTGCCGCACATCGCGCCGGGCCTGACGCCGGTGCGGTCGATCCGCGAGAACCCCGGCTTCTTCGAGATCCGCGCCGCCACCGGCACCGCCGACGTGGTCGGCGCCTGCCGGGAACTGCTGCGCCGGGAGGGCTCGGTCGGCCTGATCGCCGCCGACGCCCGGGTCCCCGGCCTGGCCGAGGCCCTCGACGCGGCGGGCGTCGGCCACCTCGGCCCCGGCGAGGAGACGACGCGGGAGACCCGTCTGACCCTGGTCCCGGCCTCGCTGGCCAAGGGCCTGGAGTACGACTACGTCGTCCTGGACGAGCCGCGGGCCGTGGTCGACGGCGAACCGGACGAGCGCACCGGCCTGCGCCGCCTGTACGTGGCGCTGACCCGGGCGGTGTCCGGGCTGATCGTGACCCACGCGGCCCCGCTGCCGCCGCAGCTGGCGTAGCCGCGACCCCGACGGCCCCCCTCCGGGGCCCCGTCCGGCGCCTCCCACCGGGGGCGCCGCCGGGACCGCCGCTCAGCCGTCGACCGCCCGCCGCCACCGGGCGACCGCCGCCGCCGACACCGGCCCGGCCCAGCCGTCCGGCCGGGCCGCCCCGCCGATGTGGAAGGCGTCGATCCCGGCCTCCCGCAGCACCGGGACGTGGTCCAGCCGCAGCCCACCGCCCACCAGGAGCCGCTGCCCGTACCCCGGCTCGCCGCGCCGCCGGGCCTCCGCGCGCAGGACCGGGAGCCCCTCGTCGACCCCGCCGGCCGCCCCGGCCGTCAGATAGGTGTCCAGTCCGGGCAGGTCGGCGAGGTGCTTGCGCAGGGCATCGCGGTCGGCGGCCCGGTCGATCGCCCGGTGGAACGTCCACCGGCAGCCGTCCAGCACACCGGCGATCCGTTCCACCGCGGCCAGGTCCACGCCGCCGTGCGGGTCGAGGAACCCGAGCACGAACTGCTCCGCGCCGGCCTCCCGCAGCTCCCCGGCGACCCGCGCCAGCCGCTCGACGTCCCCGGCGGCGAAGCCGTCCGCGAGCCGCAGCATCACCCGGGCGTCGATGTCGACGGCGGCGCGGACCGCGGTCACGGTCCGGACCGACGGGGTGAGCCCGTCGGCCGCCATGTCGGTGACCAGTTCGAGGCGGTCCGCGCCTCCGGCCTGGGCGGCGACCGCGTCCTCGACGCCGAGGGCGATCACCTCCAGGAGTGCACGCTTGCTCATGGGACCCCATTCGTCGGCGGCCACAGGTCTGGCAGCTCTCTGACAGCTCCTACAGGTCTAGTCCAATCACAGACTACGCCCACCCGTCCGCCGGGGACCGCCCGAGCGCCCCGCTCACCCGAAGATGTTCAGCTCCCGCGCCTCGGCCCCCGCCAGCTCGTACGCGGCCCCGTCCACCGGCCGCCCCGCGTACAGCCGCACCAGCGTCGGCCCGTCCCCGATGTACCGCGCCGGGGACCGCCGCCCCGAGGCGCCGCCCAGCCGCAGCGGCTCGTCGGCGTCGTCGAGGTCGGCGTGCAGCGGCAGATGCCCCCGTTCCCGGGTGACCCGGGCGAGCAGGGCGAGCGCGTACGGCAGACCGGCGCCCGCGTACGCCCCCGGCTCCCCGAACGCCTCGCGCACGTCGCCGGCGTGCACCCACTCCCCCAGCGCCAGGCCGTCCAGCGCCCCGTCCGTCTCCGCGATCACCGGCCCGGCCCCGGTCATCCCGCGCTCCAGCTCGTCCACGACGCGCCGGTTGCTCCACCCGGCCCGCTCGGCGATGTCCCGCTCGTTGGACGCGGGCGAGAACACCCCCTTCTCCAGCCGTCCCTCCACCACCCGGGTGAGCGCGGCCGAACAGTGCGCGAGCACGTCCCGCACCGTCCAGCCCGGACAGGCGGCGACCGGCACCGCGAAGTCCTCCTCGGGCCTGGCCCGCAGCAGCGGGATCAGCGTGTCGCGTTCGACGGCCAGCAGCCGCCCGGGCAGCTCGGGGTCGCGTTCGGTCCGCACATCCGCAGGAGTCGTCATGGGGCCACGCTAGTGCGGGGTCCCGGCACATGCCCCGGACGGGACCGCGCCGCACGGCGCTCGGCGGGTCCCCGCCGGCCGTCCGCCGCGCGGGAGGGGCGGCCCCGGACGCGCCGGGCTTCCCCGGCCCGGGCATCGGGGCCGCGTGCGCCGGTGCGCCGCGCAACGGTGCCCTTCCCGGGACAATGACCCCATGGCCGATCTCGACGCCCTGCGCGCCCGCTTCGTCCGCGCCCTGGAAGGAGCCCGGGGCCCCGGCGGCGGCCCGGACCCGGTCCCCTACGCCGACCGCCTGCTCGCCCGCTGGCGGGAGCCGCAGCGCCGCTACCACACGCTCACCCACCTCACGGCGGTCCTGGACCACGTCGACACGCTGGCGGAGTACGCGGCCGACCCGGACACGGTCCGGCTGGCCGCCTGGTTCCACGACGCCGTCTACCTCCCCGAGCGCTCGGAGAACGAGGAGCGCTCGGCCCGCCTCGCCGAACGCGCCCTGCCCGAGGCCGGGGTGCCGCAGGAGAAGACGGCCGAGGTGGCCCGGCTGGTGCGGCTCACCGCCGGCCACGACCCGGCCGACGGCGACCGCGACGGCCAGGTGCTGTGCGACGCCGACCTGGCGATCCTCGCCGCGCCGCCGTCGGCGTACGCCGCGTACACCGCGGCCGTCCGCGAGGAGTACCACTTCGTCCCGAACGACGCCTTCCGCGCGGGCCGCGCCGCGGTCCTGCGCGAACTCCTCGCCCTGCCCCGGCTGTTCCGCACCCCGTACGGGCACGACACGTGGGAGGCGACCGCGCGCTACAACCTCACCGGCGAACTGGAAATGCTGTCGACCCCGGGCGGCCCGCCCGCATAGCCTTCCCGCATGCATGCCGTGGGCGGGGAACAGGTGGAAGCAGCCGTGGCGCACTGCGTGGCGCTGCTGCGGACGGTCGCGGACCGGGACTGGGACGGGGTGACGGCGGGCCGGCTGGAGTGGAGCTGCCGGCACACGGCCGCGCACCTGCCGCACGCCTTCCTCATGTACGCGGGACAGCTGGCGGGACGCGTCCACGACAGGCGCCTGCCCCTGCGGATCTCCGTCGACGAGGGCGCCGACAACGCCGGTGTCCTGCGGGCCGTCGAAGCGGCCGGCGCCCTGCTCGCCACCGCGATCCGCGCCGCGCCGCGCGAGGCCCGCGGCTACCACCCGTACCCGTTCCACAGCGCGAACCGCGAGGGCTTCGCCGCGATGGGGGTCGCCGAGGTGCTGCTGCACACGCACGACATCGCCGAGGGCCTGGGCGTGGCGTACGAACCGCCCGCCGACCTGTGCGCGTTCGTCCTGACCCGGATCTTCCCCCACGTCCGGCCCGGCCCCGGCCCCTGGCGGACCCTGCTGTGGGCCACCGGGCGCGCGGACCTGCCCGGCCGCGCCCCGGTCACCGAGTGGCACTGGTACAACAACCTGGTGCTCCCCGCCGAACGGCTCACCCTGGAGGGCGTCACCCCGGCGGCCGCCATCGATCTGTCCACGGGCGGCGACGGCGGATTCCCGTGGATCGGGGGAAGCCCGGCCGACGGCACCCGGGAGGGCGCCGGGATGGTGGTCAAGCAGTACGAGGCGGGGGTGCACCGGCCCCAGTGGGGCATGTACGCGCTCGTCCGCCGCGCGGACGGCCGCGCGGTCGGCGCCATGGGCTTCCACGGCCCGCCGGACGAGGACGGCCGGGTGGAGATCGGCTACGACCTCGTCGAGGCCGCCCGCGGCCACGGCTACGCGACGGAGGCGCTGCGCGCCCTGTCGGCGTGGGCGCTGGCCCGGGAGGAGGTCACGTCGGTGTGCGCGACGGTCGCCCGGGACAACCTCCCCTCCCAGGGCGTCGTCTCGCGCGCCGGTTTCACCCGGGTGGCGGAGGACGGGGAGCAGTTCGCCTACGCGTTGCGGAAGTGACCCTTCGGCCGGCGCAGTCCGGCCGCGCGCAGCAGCCGCACCACCTCGCGGCTGCGGACCTCCACCGCCCCGGCGGTCACCGCGTCCGCGTACCGCTCGGCGGGGACGTCGTAGTGGTCCCGCTCGAAGGCCCGCCGCGGCAGGCCCAACCGCTCGGCGAAGGCGTGGAGTTCGTCGTAGGAGACGTCGCTGACGAGGTGGGACCACAGGCGGCCGTGGCCCGGCCAGGCGGGCGGGTCGATGTAGACGGTCACCGGGTCCTCACGGGGTGCGGGTGCCGCCGATGGCCTCGCCCAGCGCCCCCACCGCCGCGACCTTCACGCCCGCCCGGGTGCACACCCAGTGCGGGTCGGGCCCCAGTTCGGGCTCGACCTCCAGCGCGTGCGGGTCGCCGGAGCCGCAGGCCGGGCACAGGGGCCAGCGGCCGTACCGCTCCAGCAGGGCGTCCTGCACGTCCTGCGCGACCAGCCCGGCGACGTACAGGGCGCCGTCCGGCCACTGCTCGACCCACCAGCGCCGCTGGGCGACGGACTCCTCGACCAGGGACACGACGTCGGCCTCGGCCACCCGGCCCGCGACCAGGTCGGCGAGTACGAGGGCACGCGCGGCGTGCAGGGCCTGTTCCAGGGGACTGATGGGATCCATGTCCCCATTGTGCGCACTCTTGACCACGACGCCGACTCGAAAATATCTTTCAGAAGTGACCCATGCAGTGAAGGAAACTTTCGCACAAGGGGGAGGCGGGCTGCCCGCGCCCGCCGCTCTGGCGGCCAAGGTGCGCACCCTGGCGCCGTCGATGACCCGGTCGATGCAGCGGGTCGCCGAGGCCGTCGCGAGCGACCCGGCCGGCTGCGCGGCCCTCACCGTCACCGGCCTGGCCGAACTCACCGGCACCAGCGAGGCGACCGTCGTGCGCACCGCGCGCCTGCTGGGCTACCCGGGCTACCGCGACCTGCGCCTGGCGCTCGCCGGCCTGGCCGCCCAGCAGCAGTCCGGCCGCGCGCCCGCCCTCACCACCGACATCGCCGTGGACGACCCGATCGCGGACGTGGTGGCGAAGCTGGCGTACGACGAGCAGCAGACCCTCGCCGACACGGCCGCCGGCCTGGACACCGTCCAGCTCGGCGCGGCCGTCACCGCCCTGGCCGCCGCCCGCCGCACCGACGTCTACGGCGTCGGCGCCTCCGGCCTGGTCGCCCAGGACCTCACCCAGAAGCTGCTGCGGATAGGGCTCGTGGCCCACGCCCACAGCGACCCGCACCTCGCCGTGACGAACGCGGTGCAGCTGCGCGCGGGCGACGTGGCGATAGCCGTCACCCACTCCGGCTCCACCGGTGACGTCATCGAGCCACTGCGGGTCGCCTTCGAGCGCGGGGCGACGACGGTGGCGGTCACCGGGCGCCCCGACAGCCCCGTCACCCAGTACGCCGACCACGTCCTGACCACCTCCACCGCCCGCGAGAGCGAGCTGCGCCCGGCGGCGATGTCCTCCCGCACCGGCCAGCTCCTCGTCGTGGACTGCCTGTTCGTCGGGGTCGCCCAACGGACCTACGACAAGGCGGCGCCGGCCCTGTCGGCGTCGTACGAGGCGCTGGCGCACCGGCACGGCCCGCGGGGCGGGACGAGCCGCTAGCCCCCGCCCCCGCCCGCCACCGCGCAGACGCACCGCACCCGGGAGGGCCGCCCCCGCCATGACCCCGATCCCCCACGACCGCGAGCTCAGGGCCCAGTTGGAGCACCTGCCCACCGAGGCGTTCCGCCCGGAGCTGTCCGAGATCGACCGCCTGCCCACCCTTCAGCTCGCGCGGCTGATGAACGCCGAGGACGCGACCGTGCCCGCCGCGGTCGCCGCGCGGCTGCCCCAGATCGCCGCCGCGATCGACGCCGCGGCCGAGCGGATGGCGCGCGGGGGCCGGCTGGTCTACGCGGGCGCGGGCACCGCGGGCCGCCTCGGCGTGCTGGACGCCTCGGAGTGCCCGCCGACCTTCAACACGGCCCCCGAGCAGGTCGTCGGCCTGATCGCGGGCGGCCCGCCGGCGATGGCCGCCCCGGTCGAGGGCGCCGAGGACTCCGCGGAGCTGGCACGGGCCGACCTGGACGCCCTCGCCCTGACCGCCGACGACACCGTGGTCGGCGTCTCGGCCTCCGGCCGCACCCCGTACGCCCTCGGCGCGGTGGCGCACGCCCGCGCGCTCGGCGCCCTCACCGTCGGCCTGGCCGGCAACCCGGGCAGTCCGCTGGCCGCCGCCGCCGAGCACGGCATCGAGATCGTCACCGGCCCCGAGCTGATCGCCGGCTCCACCCGGCTGAAGGCGGGCACGGCCCAGAAGCTGGTCCTCAACATGTTCTCGACGATCACGATGATCCGCCTGGGCAAGACGTACGGGAACCTGATGGTCGACGTCCGCGCCTCCAACGACAAGCTGCGCGCCCGCTCCCGCCGCATCGTCGCCCTCGCGACCGGCGCCGCCGACGAGGAGATCGAGGCGGCGCTCGCCGCCACCGGCGGCGAGGTGAAGCACGCGATCCTCGCCCTCCTGGCCGGCGTCGACGGCCCCACCGCGGCCCGCCTCCTGGCGGAGTCCGGCGGCCGGCTGCGCGCCGCGCTGGCCACGGCCGCGGGGTGAGGCGGGGCGGGCCCGGACCCGCTGTCCGTGCCGTGTGCGATTCTGAGCGGCATGAACCACGCCCAGCTGACCGCCCTCGGCCGCGCCCTGCGCCTGCTCGGTGAGCACGGCGAGGCCCTGACCGCCGACACCCCCGACGCCCGGCTGCACGAGGTCCGGGCGGACCTGCGCCGCGCCCTGGACCTGCTGGAGGAGAGCGTCACGACCACGGCGCCGAGCACGCGCTGCCCCGAGCATCCGCACGGCCCGGTCGACACCGCCGCGCCGGACCTGTGCCTGCTGTGCGAGACCCGCCGCCGCGCCGCCCGCCGCGCCGAGTACCAGGGCGGCCCCGCGCAGCCCCGCCCCGCCGGCCCGGCCCCGTCCCGGTACGGGGTGCGCGGCGACCGTCCCCAGCCCCAGCAGCGCTGGCTCCCCGAGGCGTGGAACGGGCAGGCGTGGCAGCTGTGCGGCACCCCGCGCCGCGACCGCCGCGAGGCCGAGCTGTACCTCGCGGCCCAGCGCCGGGGCCCGCGCCCGGCCCCGGCGTACCGGCTGGTGCACGAGTTCACGGACTACGAGGTGCTGCGCGTGTGGGGGACGCCGGTGCGGATGAACGCCGAACCGGCGGGATAGTCCCGGACCGGCCGCGCTCCGGCGGCCTCAGGCGCCGGGGCCGGAGCCGGGGTCCAGCAGCGGCAGCGCGGCGAACTCGTACCCCTCCCACAGCCGCCGCGTCGTCTCCTCCGGATAGGGGGCGGCCACCGGCTCGGCGTCCAGGACCTGGACCAGCCGGCGCTCGGGGTCGTACGCGGGCCAGCCGGGATCGCCGGTACGGGCGAAGGCCGCCCACGCGGTGCGGAACCAGGACGACAGCGCCCGCGCCTCCTCGGGGGGCTCCTCGTCGCCGAAGTACAGCACGCCCAGGTCGGCGCGGAAGGTGCCGAAGAGCAGCGGCAGGTCCAGGGCGTGGGCGGCGCCCAGCGCGCCGCCCAGGGCCGGGGTCGGCCAGGTCAGTTCGTAGACGTGGGCGCGTCCGCCGCCCGCGACCTGGGCCTCGGCGAGACGCAGCGAGGGCATCGCGAACAGCCAGTCGGTCTGGACGCGTTCGTGCAGCTCGCCCGGTGTGGCGCCGGGGTACGCGGCCCGGTAGGCGGCCGCGCCGTCCGCGCCCGGCGCGTACCGGCGCAAGGTGGCCGCGGCCTGCTCCGCGGTGGCCTGGCCCAGGCGTCCGGCCATGGCGGTGAACAGGCGGAACTCGTCGCGGTTGTGACCGACCACCAGCTCCACGTCCCGGGCGGCGCCGGCGGCCAGCGCCTGCCACGGGGCGGCCGGCAGCACCTCGCCGTCGACGACGGGCGCGAACGGCGTGCGGGTGGGCGCGGCCTGGCCCCAGCGGTCGGCGTACCGGGGCATCCTGGCGCCCAGCGCCTCCCCGGCGGCGGGCAGTGCGCGGGGGTCGACGGCGGACAGGTCGGCGGCCGTGGGGCGCCGGCCCGCCTCGGCGGCGAGGGCCCCGGCCACGTCCCGGGCGAGTTCGTCGGAGAAGAACACGCCGGGGACGCTCTGGGCGACGGCGCGGCGGAACAGCCCGGCCGCGCGGTCCATGACCAGCAGGGCGGCGATCGAGCCGGCGCCGGCCGACTCGCCGAAGACGGTGACCCGGTCCGGGTCGCCGCCGAATCCGGTGATGTTGTCCCGCACCCACTCCAGCGCGGCCACCTGGTCGAGCAGGCCCCGGTTGGCGGGCGCGCCCTCGATGCGGGCGAACCCCTCGACGCCCAGGCGGTAGTTGACCGTGACGACGACGAGGTCGCCGTCACGGGCGAGCAGGCGGGCGTCGTAGCCGGGGCTGCCGGAGTGGCCGAACTTGTAGGAGCCGCCGTGGATCCACACCATCACCGGGCGGCGGGCGGCCGGGTCCGCGTCGGGCGTCCAGACGTTGAGGGTCAGCCACTCGTCGCCGGCCGGCAGGGCCCGCAGCGCCTCGGGGCCCGACAGGCCCGCCTCCTGCGGGGGCGGCGGGCCGAAGACGTACGCGTCGCGTATGCCGTCCCAGGGCCGGGGCGGGCGCGGGGCGGCGAACCGGGCCTCGCCCACCGGCGGCGCGGCGAACGGGATGCCGCGGAACACCGCCAGGCCCTCCTCGCGCCGTCCGCGCACCGCGCCGGCGCCGGTCCGCACCACGGGGTCGGTGGTCGTCATCGATCACTCCTCACTGTGCCGTCGCGGGTACGGCGGTCGGTGGTGATCCCACGGACCCTACGCCGGGGCGCGGACGCGGCTCAGTCGAGGGTCTTGAGCGACGCCGGGTCGTACGGGGCCAGTTCGTCGAAGCGGCCCGCGAGGACCTTCTCCGCCCACCGCGGGTCCTGCAGCAGGGCCCGGCCGACGGCCACCAGGTCGAACTCCTCGCGCTCCAGGCGGTCCAGGAGGTTGTCCAGGCCGCCCACCCGGGCGCCCTCGCCCTGGAACGACTTGAGGAAGTCGCCGCCGTCGAGGCCGACCGAGCCGACGGTGATGGCGGGCCTGCCGGTGAGCTTCTTCGTCCAGCCGGCCAGGTTGAGGTCGGAGTCGTCGAACTCCGGGAGCCAGTAGCGGCGGGTGGAGGCGTGGAAGGCGTCCACGCCGGCCGCCGCGAGCGGGGCGAGGATCGCCTCCAGCTCCTCCGGGGTGTCGGCGAGGCGGGCGTCGTACGCCTCCTGCTTCCACTGCGAGTAGCGGAAGATCACCGGGAAGTCGGGCGAGACCGCCTCGCGGACCGCGGCGACGATCTCCACCGCGAACTTCGTGCGGGCCACCGGGTCGCCGCCGTAGGCGTCGGTGCGGCGGTTGGTGCCCGCCCACAGGAACTGGTCGATGAGGTAGCCGTGGGCGCCGTGCAGCTCCACGCCGTCGAAGCCGATGCGCTCGGCGGCGGCGGCCGCCTCGGCGAAGGCGCCGACGACGGCGTCCAGGTCGGCCCGGGTCATGGCCTTGCCGGTGGGCTCGGTCTCGCCGATGCGCAGCCCGGAGGGGCCGACGGCGGGGGCGTCCGGGAACGGCGGCTCGCCCTGCTTGCGGACCATGCCGACGTGCCACAGCTGCGGCACGATCGTGCCGCCCGCCGCGTGCACCGCCTCGGCGACCTTCGCCCAGCCGGCGAGCTGCTCCTCGCCGTGGAAGCGCGGCACCCGGTCGCTCAGCCCGGCCGAGGGGTGGCCGACGTAGGTGCCCTCGGTGACGATCAGGCCGACGCCGGCGGCGGCGCGGCGCGCGTAGTACGACACCACGTCCTCGCCCGGGACGCCGCCCGGGGAGAACATGCGGGTCATCGGCGCCATCACGATCCGGTTCGGGACGGTCAGGCCGTTGATCGCGGCGGGGCGGGAGAGGATCTCGGCCGCGCGGGAGGCGGTCGCGGAGGCGGTGACGGTCACGTGGGGCTCCTCGTGGGGGAACGAGTGGAAACCAAGCGGTACATGCATACGCATCTACTCTGCCCCGACGTCAACCGCTCCGGCGGAAGCCTCATTCCGCCCGCCGCGCGCACCGCCCTGTGATCCCGGCCACGCCCCCGCCGGGGCCCCGGCAACGCCCGAAGGCGGCACCCCTGTCCGACAGGAGTGCCGCCCTCGGATCCACGGAAGGACGGTCGATCAACCGGTACCGGTCGATCAGAAGTCCATGTCACCGCCCGGCATGCCGCCACCGGCGGGCGCGGCGGCCTTCTCCGGCTTGTCGGCGATGACGGCCTCGGTGGTGAGGAACAGCGCGGCGATGGAGGCGGCGTTCTGCAGCGCGGAACGGGTCACCTTCGCCGGGTCGATGATGCCCTCGGCGACCAGGTCGACGTACTCGCCGGTCGCGGCGTTCAGGCCGTGGCCCGGGGTCAGGTTGCGCACCTTCTCCACCACGACGCCGCCCTCGAGGCCGGCGTTGACGGCGATCTGCTTCAGCGGGGCCTCCAGGGCGAGCTTCACGGCCTGGGCGCCGGTCGCCTCGTCACCCTCCAGCTCCAGCTTCTCGAAGACCTGGGAGGCCTGCAGCAGGGCCACGCCACCACCGGCGACGATGCCCTCCTCGACGGCCGCCTTGGCGTTGCGGACGGCGTCCTCGATGCGGTGCTTGCGCTCCTTGAGCTCGACCTCGGTGGCGGCACCGGCCTTGATGACGGCCACGCCGCCGGCCAGCTTCGCCAGGCGCTCCTGCAGCTTCTCGCGGTCGTAGTCGGAGTCCGACTGCTCGATCTCGGCGCGGATCTGGTTCACCCGGCCCTGGACCTGCTCGGCGGAGCCGGCACCGTCGACGATGGTGGTCTCGTCCTTGGTGATGACGACCTTGCGGGCCTTGCCCAGGAGGTCCAGCGTGGTGTTCTCCAGCTTGAGGCCGACCTCCTCGGAGATCACCTCGCCGCCGGTGAGGATGGCGATGTCGTTCAGCATCGCCTTGCGGCGGTCGCCGAAGCCCGGGGCCTTGACGGCGACGGACTTGAAGGTGCCGCGGATCTTGTTGACGACCAGGGTCGACAGGGCCTCGCCCTCGACGTCCTCGGCGATGATCAGCAGCGGCTTGCCCGACTGCATGACCTTCTCCAGCAGCGGGAGCAGGTCCTTGACGCTGGAGATCTTCTGGTTCGCGATCAGGATGTAGGGGTCGTCGAGGACGGCCTCCATGCGCTCCATGTCGGTCGCGAAGTACGCCGAGATGTAGCCCTTGTCGAAGCGCATACCCTCGGTGAGCTCCAGCTCCAGACCGAAGGTCTGGGACTCCTCGACGGTGATGACGCCTTCCTTGCCGACCTTGTCCATGGCCTCGGCGATCAGCTCGCCGATCTGGGTGTCGGCGGCGGAGATGGAGGCCGTGGAGGCGATCTGCTCCTTGGTCTCGATGTCCTTCGCCTGCTCCAGCAGGGCGGCGGAGACGGCCTCGACGGCCTTCTCGATGCCGCGCTTCAGGGCCATCGGGTTGGCGCCGGCGGCGACGTTGCGCAGGCCCTCCTTGACCAGCGCCTGGGCCAGGACCGTGGCGGTGGTCGTACCGTCACCGGCGACGTCGTCCGTCTTCTTCGCTACTTCCTTGACCAGCTCGGCGCCGATCTTCTCGTACGGGTCCTCGAGCTCGATCTCCTTGGCGATGGAGACACCATCGTTGGTGATCGTGGGGGCGCCCCACTTCTTCTCGAGGACGACGTTGCGGCCCTTGGGGCCGAGGGTCACCTTGACGGCGTCCGCGAGCTGGTTCATGCCGCGCTCAAGGCCGCGCCGCGCCTCTTCGTCGAACGCGATGATCTTGGCCATGTGAAGTGGTCCCTCCAGGACTGGGGGTGATTACTTCGGACCGCGCCCGCGCCCGCGACGGACGGCCCCGGCCGGTGGTTCCTTGCCCCACCCGGCCCGTGGCCTCACCGACCCGGTCCTTCCATTGTCACTCTCACCTTCAGAGTGCTAACGCAATGATTAGCACTCGCCCCTGCCGAGTGCAAGCGCCCCCGGGGGGTCCGCGGGCGCGCTCAGCCGGGCGCGAACACGGCGCGCCGGGCACCGCGCCCCGCCCCGCACCCCGCCGCCGGCCCGTCCCCGGCACGCCGAAGGCACGTCGAAGGGCCCGCACCCCGGGAGGTGCGGGCCCTTCGACGGAAGACGACGCCTGTACGGTTCGCCGGTCGCGCGTATCAGGCGGTGACGCGAACCATGTCGGCCTGCGGGCCCTTCTGGCCCTGCGAGATCTCGAACTCGACCCGCTGGCCCTCTTCAAGGGTGCGGTAACCGTCCATCTGGATCGCGCTGTAGTGGACGAAAACATCCGCACCACCGTCGACCGCGATGAAGCCGTACCCCTTCTCCGCGTTGAACCACTTGACGGTGCCCTGAGCCATGCCTAACTCCCCTATTACTGGCCCTTGCACAGATCCACACTTCGCGGATCCGGGTCATACCTCACCCCCCAACGGTTGGGGGTGTGCGCCGGAACGCGTCGACCGCGGCCGAATGTATCTGCCCAACTGCCGTCCGCAACAGGTCAATCGGACGAGAATTCCGGACGCAGCCGGCCTGGAATGTGGCGAGAATTCGCCGTAATTCAGGGCAAGTCGGGCTGCACAAAGAGCACATAAGCCGCGAAAGACGCCCACACTTTGGCTACATCTCATCGGGCGTGCGACAGGAACACGGGGGTACCGATCAGGGGATCAGCAGCGCGTTCCCCAACTCTACCGCGTTCAACCACACTGAATTGCCCCCTCCGCTTCTCTCACGGAGGGGGCAATGCGCAGAACGCTCGGTGACGGCCATTACCAGAGGTAACGGCGAATCCCGGTCAGCCGCCGGCGACCGCCGGAATGATGGACACGCCCGCGCCCGCGGGGGTCGGCGTCTGGAGCCCGTGCTCGAAGCGCACGTCGTCGTCGTTGACGTAGACGTTGACGAAGCGGCGCAGCCTGCCCTGGTCGTCCAGGACGCGGGCGGCGATGCCGGTGTGGTTCTTCTCCAGGTCCTCGATGACCTCGGCGAGGGTCGTGCCCTCGGCGCTCACCTCGGCCCGGCCGCCGGTGTAGGTGCGCAGGATGGTGGGGATGCGGACGGTCACGCTCATGCGAGGCCAGCCTCTCGGAAGGAGTCCAGGGTCGGGCGGATGGTGGCGGTCGGGCCGGTGCCGGCCACCGCGTCGAGGGTCTTCAGGCCGTCGCCGGTGTTGAGCACGACGGTGGTCTTCGCCGGGTCGAGGACGCCGTTCTCGATCAGCTTGCGCGTCACGCCCACGGTGACGCCGCCCGCCGTCTCGGCGAAGACGCCCTCGGTCCGGGCGAGCAGCCTGATCGCGTCGACGACCTGCTCGTCGGTGACGTCCTCCACGGCGCCGCCGGTGCGGCGCGCGACGTCGAGGACGTAGGGGCCGTCGGCCGGGTTGCCGATCGCCAGGGACTTGGCGATGGTGTTCGGCTTCTGCGGGCGGACGACGTCGTGGCCGGCCTTGAAGGCGGCGGACACCGGCGAGCAGCCCTCGGCCTGCGCACCGAAGATCTTGTACGGCCGGTCCTCGACGAGCCCGAGCTCGATCAGCTCGCGCAGCCCCTTGTCGATCTTGGTGAGCTGCGAGCCTGAGGCGATCGGCACCACGATCTGGTCGGGCAGCCGCCAGCCGAGCTGCTCGCAGATCTCGTACGCCAGGGTCTTGGAGCCCTCCGCGTAGTAGGGCCGCAGGTTGACGTTGACGAAGCCCCAGCCCTCGCCGGCCGGGTCGCCGATCAGCTCGGAGCAGAAGCGGTTCACGTCGTCGTAGGTGCCCTCGATGCCGACGAGCTCGCCGCCGTAGACGGCGGCCATGACGACCTTGCCCTGCTCCAGGTCGTGCGGGATGAACACGCAGGAGCGCAGGCCGGCGCGGGCGGCGGCGGCGCCGACGGCGCCGGCCAGGTTGCCGGTGGAGGAGCAGGACAGGGTGGTGAAGCCGAAGGCGCGGGCGGCCTCCAGGGCCTGGGCGACGACGCGGTCCTTGAAGGAGTGCGTCGGGTTGCCGGAGTCGTCCTTCACGTACAGGCCGCCGGTCACGCCGAGTTCGCGCGCCAGGTTGTCGGCCTTGACCAGCTTGGTCCAGCCCGGGTTCAGGTTGGGCTTGTCGGCCACGTCGGCCGGGACCGGCAGCAGCGGTGCGTACCGCCAGATGTTCGCGGGACCCGCCTCGATGCGCTTGCGGAGCTCCCCGGCGTCGTAGGACGAGAAGTCGTAGGCGATCTCCAGCGGGCCGAAACACTCCTCACAGGCGAAGACCGGGCCGAGGGGCACGCGGTGACCGCATTCGCGGCAGGAGAGCGCCGCGGCGGGGCCGAGGTCCACGGTGGAGTCGGTGGTGCTTGCAACTGTCTGCACAGCCATGTGAGGCGAGGCCCTTTCTCCTCATCTTCCCCACGGCGTACCTCGCCGTGAGACGGAATTGGCACCTTCCCTGACCGGGAGCCTCGCGAAGACGAGTTCGGCTCAGGGGGGTTGCCGGGGCTTCATCGGGCCGTGTCCCTCTGCCCCTCTGGATGAGCGGTATGTGGTTGTCGACGCACCGGACCCCCGACATGGGATGGTCACGAGCGTTGTTCAAGACTGTAACCGAAGGCCAGGACAGTTGAGAGAAGCCGTCCGAACCGCGAGACAACCGTGAGGAGCCGGACACCGTGCTGGAAGAAGTCGAGCGCTGGCTGAGGACCCGCTCCTGGTCCGTGGGCGACCGCCCGCTCCACCAGGTCCTGGCCGCCAAACGCGCCACGGGCCAGTCGGTCAGCGTCGTGCTGCCCGCGCTCAACGAGCAGGAGACGGTCGGCGACATCGTCGCCGTGATCCGCCGCGACCTGATGCGGCGGGCCCCGCTGGTCGACGAGATCGTGGTGGTCGACTCCGGGTCGACGGACCGTACCGCCGAGGTGGCCGCCGCCGCGGGCGCGACCGTGGTGCACCGGGACGAGATCCTGCCGCGCATCCCGGCCGTGCCCGGCAAGGGCGAGGTGCTGTGGCGCTCCCTGCTGGTGACCGGCGGCGACATCGTCTGCTTCGTCGACGCCGACCTCAGGGAGTTCTCCTCGGACTTCGTCACCGGGATCGTCGGCCCGCTGCTGACCGAGCCGGGCGTCGACCTGGTCAAGGCGATGTACGACCGCCCGCTGGGCGGCGCGGCCGGGCAGGGCGGCCGGGTCACCGAGCTGATGGCCCGCCCGCTGCTGAACATGCACTGGCCGCGGCTGGCCGGTTTCGTGCAGCCGCTCGGCGGCGAGTACGCGGCCCGCCGCTCGCTGCTGGAGCGGCTGCCGTTCCCGGTCGGGTACGGGGTGGAGCTGGGCATGCTGGTCGACGCCCTGCACCTGGTGGGCCTGGACGCCCTGGCCCAGGTGGACGTGGGCGTGCGGCGGCACCGGCACCAGGACGGGCAGGCCCTCGGCCGGATGGCCGCCGCGATCTACCGCACCGCGCAGCTCAGGCTGGCCCGCGGTCACCTGGTCCGCCCGTCGCTCACCCAGTTCGTGCGGGGCGAGGACGGCTTCGAGCCGCGCACGTACTCCGTGGACACCGAGGAGCGCCCGCCGATGGCGGAGATCGCGGAGTACGCGGCGCGCAAGGCGGCCTGAGGGCGGCCCGGGGCCGTATACGGCCCGGATACGAGGCCGGGTCGTACGTTTGAGCGGTTGGGGGCCGGGCTAGGTTGAGGCGTATGGCTTCGACGAACGGTGCTGCTCAGGTACTGGTGGCCTCCAACCGTGGCCCGGTCTCCTACGAGGTGCGGGACGACGGCTCGCTGCACGCCCGGCGGGGCGGCGGCGGGCTGGTCTCCGGACTGTCCGCCATCGGGCCGGACGCGGGCGCGCTGTGGGTGTGCTCGGCCCTGTCCGACGGCGACCGGGAGGCGGTGCGGCGCGGGGTCGGCGAGGACGGCGTGCGGATGCTGGACATCCCGGCCGGCGTGCACGCCGACGCGTACAACGGGATCGCCAACTCGGTGCTGTGGTTCGTGCACCACATGCTGTACCAGACGCCGCTGGAACCGGTCTTCGACGCGGAGTTCCGCCGCCAGTGGGCGTCGTACGAGACCTACAACCGGGCCTTCGCCGAGGCGCTGGCCGAGGAGGCGGCCGAGGGCGCGGCGGTCGTGGTGCAGGACTACCACCTGACGCTGGTGCCGGGGATGCTGCGCGAGCTGCGCCCGGATGTGCGCATCGGCCACTTCTCGCACACGCCCTGGGCGCCGCCGGAGTACTTCCGGCTGCTGCCGGACGACGTGGCCGGGCAGGTGCTGCGGGGCATGCTCGGCGCCGACCGGCTGGGCTTCCTCACCCACCGCTGGGCGGAGGCGTTCACCGCCTGCTGCGAGCGGTTCGCCGGAGGCCTGGGGAACACCCGGGTGGGCGTGCACGGCCTGGGGGCCGACGCGGAGTTCCTGCGCAAGCGGTCGCGCGAGGCCGACGTGGACGAGCGGATGGCCGCGCTGCGGGAGGAGATCGGCGCGGGCCGCAGGACGATCGTGCGGGTGGACCGCACCGAGCTGTCCAAGAACATCGTGCGCGGCCTGCTGGCGTACCGGCAGCTGCTGCACGACCGCCCGGAGTGGCGGGAGCGGGTCGTGCACGTGGCGTTCGCCTACCCCTCGCGGCAGGACCTCGCGGTGTACCGGGAGTACACGGACGCGGTGCGGCGGGTGGCGGAGGAGATCAACGCGGAGTACGGCACGCCGGGCTGGCGGCCGGTCGTCCTGCACGTCGAGGACGACTTCGCGCGCTCCCTGGCGGCGTACCGGCTGGCCGACGTGGCCCTGGTGAACCCGGTCCGGGACGGCATGAACCTGGTCGCCAAGGAGGTCCCGGTCGTCTCGGACGAGGGCTGCGCGCTGGTGCTGTCCCGGGAGGCCGGGGCGTACGAGGAGCTGGGCGAGGACGCGCTCGCGGTCAACCCGTACGACGTGATGGAGACGGCGCGGGCGCTGCACGAGGCGCTGTCGATGGGGGCGGCGGAGCGGGCGGACCGCACCAAGCGGCTGGCCGCCGCCGCGACCGCGCTGCCGCCGGGGCGGTGGTTCCTGGAGCAGCTGGAGGCGCTGCGGGGCTGAGGCCCGGTCGCGGCCGGGGCCGGTCCCCCCGGGCGGGGACCGGCCCCGGCCGTCGTCAGCCGAGCCGTGCCGCCAGGGCCCGCAGCAGCCCCACGACCCCCGCCGGGCCGTCCACCACCAGGTCCGCCCGCTCTCTCAGCTCCGTCACCTCGTCGCTGCCGCTGCACACCAGCAGGCCCGGGACGCCGTCGGCGCGGAGCGTGTCGACGGCGGCGAAGGCGGGCAGGTCGCCCAGGTCGTCGCCGGCGTACAGGACGGCGGCGGCGCCGGTGGCGCGGACGTGGTCGAGGAGGGCGACGCCCTTGTCCATGCCGGGCGGGCGCAGTTCGAGGACCATGCGGCCGGGTTCGACGATCAGGCCGTGGCGGGCGGCGAGGTCGGTGAGGGGGGCGCGCAGCGCCTCGAAGGCGGCCTGCGGATCGGCGGCCCGGCGGGTGTGCACGGCCACCGAGCGGCCCTTGTCCTCCACCCGGACGCCCCGCGCGGCACCGGCCCGCTCCAGCAGTCCGGGCAGCTCGGCGCGGACCGCGGCGACGCCGGGGTGCGGGGCGGGGGCGCCGACCTCGCCGCTGTCGGCGTCCCAGCGCTCGGCGCCGTAGTGGCCGAGGACGACCAGGTGGTCCAGCCCGGGGACGCCCGCGAAGCCGCCGTGCCGGACGGCGACCTCGGCCGGGCGGCCGGTGATCACCGTGACGGCGGCCACCTTCGGGGCCAGCGCCGCCAGCGCGGGCACCGCGTCCGGGTGGGCGCGGGCCTGCTCGGGGTCCGGCACGATCGGTGCGAGCGTCCCGTCGAAGTCGAGCGCGATCACCGCCTTCCCGGGTCGCGCGAGGATCGCCTCCAGCCCGGCCCGTCCGGCTTCGGTGACGGGCGCCGGCAGGGGGGCCGAGGGGTCGAGGGGTTCGGTCGGGTCCGTGTGACTGCCCATACGGCGACCCTATCCACGGGGGCGGAACGTACGCCTGGTGATCCGCGGGAGGGCCGGGGTTCCGCACGCCGGTCCCGCGGGACCCCGGGTTCCGCACGCCGGTCCCGCGGGAGCCGCCCGGCGGCGCGCGGGAAGCGGGGAGCCGCCGGCCGCGGCGCCCGTCACCGCTCGGCCCGCCGGGCCCGGCGGATCCGGCGCAGCCGGTTCACCGTCACCGGGTCCAGCGCCAGCGCCCGGGGGTCGTCCAGCAGCGCGTTGAGCAGCTGGAAGTACCGCACCGGCGCCAGGCCCAGCTCCTCCCGTATCGCCCGCTCCTTCGCGCCGGGCCCGGAGAACCCCCGGCGTTCGAGCGCGAGGATGTCCCGCTCCCGCTGTCCGAGCTGCTGCTGTTCCTCCGCCATGCCCAGCACGGTAACCCCGCCCACCGACACCGCCGGCGGCCGGCGGGGCTACTCCGCGCTCTCGGCCCGCGTCGCCGCCGACTGGATCAGCGCCAGCACCGCCGCCGGGCTGCTCCCGGAGGCCACCGCCTGGCCGATCCGCTTCTTGATCTCCGCGCTGACCTCGGCCCAGGACGTCTTGCCGACCGGGTACAGCTCCGAGAGCACCAGCTCGTCCAGGAACGGCTTCAGCTCCTTGTCCTGCTCGGCCGCGCTCATCGCCTCGGACGCGGAGCCGGTCACCGGCAGCAGGTCGTACCTGCGGGAGAAGTCGAGCACGTTCTTCTCGCTGTAGACGAAGTCGAGGAAGTCGCCGATCTCGTCGCGGTGGCCGTTCTTCTTGAAGGCCGTCATCCAGTCGGTGACGCCCAGCGTGGCCTTGCTCTCGCCGTTGACGCCGGGCGTCGGCACCATGCCGAACTCCACGCCCTTCGCGGCGGCCGTCTTCATCAGCGTGGGGTGCCCGTTGAGCATGCCGACGTCGCCGTCGGCGAACGCGGCGAAGGCGTCCGCCCGGTTCAGCTTGCCCGGTGCGACCGGCCCGGTGAGGTCCTTGCCGACCAGCTCCTCCTTGAGCCAGGTGAAGGTGGCGACGTTCTCCGGGGAGTCGATGTCGTAGGTGCCGATGGTGTCGAGGTAGCCGCCTCCGCCGCTGAGCAGCCACTGCATGGTCTCGGCCTGCGCCTCCTCGGGGCCGAGGGGCAGCGCGTACGGGTACTTCACGCCCCGCGCCTTCAGCGCCTCGGCGGCCGCGGCGAGGTCGTCCCAGGTCTTGGGCGGGGTGAGGCCGGCCTCGGCGAAGAGGGTCTTGTTGTAGAAGAGCACGCGCGTGGAGGCCGCGAACGGCATCCCGTACTGCACCCCGTTCACCTGGCCCGCGGCGGCGAGCTGGGAGACGAAGTCGGCCTGGACGGGGATGGAGAGCACGTCGTCGGCCTTGTAGAGCAGGTCCTTCGCCGCGTAGTCGGCGTAGGCGCCGATCTGCGCCAGGTCCGGCGGGTCCCCGGCCGCGACCCTCTCCTTGACCTCGCGGTCGATGTCGTTCCAGGAGTGGACGGTGACGTCGATGTGCACGTCCGGGTGGTCGGCCTCGTACTTCTCGACCAGGTCGTCCCAGTAGCGCTGGGAGCTGGTGGCCTTGCTGTCGCCGTAGTCGGCGGCGACCAGTTCCAGGGTCACCTCGCCGGAGTCGCCGGTGAGGCCGCAGCCGCCGAGGACCGCCGCCATGCCCAGTGCGGACACCACCGCGATCGTTCCTGTTCCACGCCGCTGCACCGAATCCTGCCCCAAATGTCGTGCGAAAACTTTCGAAACGTCATACATAACGTCTCCATAAGGTCTACACCACGTAAGTGGACTAGACCTCTTCCGGGTCATCGGGCCACACTGTCCCCGTGAGACATGTCATCGCCCTCGACGTGGGCGGCACCGGGATGAAGGCCGCCCTGATCGGGACGGACGGCGAGCTGCTCCACCAGGCCCGCCGGCCCACCGGGCGCGAGAGAGGGCCCGAGGCGGTCGTCGCGGGCATCGTCGACTTCGCCGCCGAACTGCGCGCGTGGGGCGCCGGCCGTCTCGGCGAGCCCGCGGCCGCCGCCGGGGTCGCCGTCCCCGGCATCGTCGACGAGGGCCGCGGCGTCGCCGTCTACTCGGCCAACCTCGGCTGGCGGGACGTCCCGCTGCGCGCGCTGCTGACGGAGCGGCTGGACGCGCCGGTCGCCGTCGGCCACGACGTGCGCACCGGCGGGCTCGCCGAGGGCCGCGTCGGGGCGGGGCGGGGCGCGGACCGGTTCCTGTTCGTGGCGCTCGGCACCGGCATCGCGGGCGCGATCGGCCTCGACGGCCGGGTGGAGGCCGGCGCCCACGGCTTCGCGGGGGAGATCGGCCACGTCGTCGTACGCCCCTCGGGCCTCCCCTGCCCGTGCGGGCAGCGCGGCTGCCTGGAGCGGTACGCGTCCGCGACGGCGGTCGGCGAGGCGTGGGCGGCGGCCTGCGGGGACCCGGACGCGGACGCGGCGGACTGCGCCGGGGCCGTCGAGGCCGGGGACGTCCGGGCCCGGCGGGTCTGGCGGGAGGCGGTGGACGCGCTCGCCGACGGGCTGGTGACCGCGCTCACCCTGCTGGACCCGCGCACCCTGATCGTCGGTGGCGGGCTCGCCGAGGCGGGGGAAACCTTGTTCGCACCGCTGCGGGAGGCGGTGCGGCGGCGCGTCACCTTCCAGAAGGTCCCGTCCCTGGTCCCCGCGGCCCTCGGCGACACCGCCGGATGCCTGGGCGCGGGCCTGCTCGCCCGGGACCTCCTGGCCGCCGGTCCCCCGGACTGCGGCCCGTCGTCTCCCGCCGCCCCCTCTGCGGCCGCTCCCGCCGCCCCCACCGACCCCTCGGAGGTAACCGCCTGATGGCCCCCACGAAGGTTCTCGCCGGCGCCCGGGTGGTGCTGCCCACCGGGATCGTGGACGGCGGCCGCGTGATCGTCGAGGGCACGCGGATCGCCGCCGCTCCCGCCCCGGCCGACGCCCAGGTCGTCGACGTCACCGGCCACTGGCTGGTGCCCGGCTTCGTCGACCTGCACAACCACGGCGGCGGCGGCGCCTCCTTCACCTCCGGGACGGTCGACGAGGTCCTCCGCGGCGTCCACGCCCACCGCCTGCACGGCACCACCACCCTCGTCGCCTCGACCGTCACCGGCGACCTGGACTTCCTCGCCCGGCGCGCCGGGCTGCTGGCCGAGCTCGCCCAGCAGGGCGAGATCGCCGGCATCCACTTCGAGGGGCCGTTCATCTCGCCGTGCCGCAAGGGCGCCCACTCCGCCCGGCTGCTGCGCGACCCGGACCCGGCGGAGGTCCGCAAGCTGATCGACGCCGCCCGCGGCCGGGCGAAGATGGTCACCCTCGCCACCGAGCTGCCGGGCGGCCTGGACTCCGTACGGCTGCTGGCGGAGCACGGCGTGATCGCGGCGATCGGGCACACGGACGCCACGTACGAGGAGACGGTCCAGGCCATCGAGGCGGGCGCGACGGTCGCCACGCACCTGTTCAACGCGATGCCCGCGCTCGGCCACCGGGCCCCGGGCCCCGTCGCCGCCCTGCTGGAGGACGAGCGGGTCACCGTCGAGCTGATCAACGACGGCACGCATCTGCACCCCGCCTCCCTCCAGCTGGCCTTCCACCACGCGGGCGCCGGGCGCGTCGCGTTCGTCACGGACGCCATGGACGCCGCCGGTTTCGGCGACGGCCGCTACATGCTCGGCCCGCTGGAGGTCGAGGTCGCCGACGGGGTGGCCCGCCTGGTGGAGGGCGGCTCCATCGCGGGCTCCACCCTCACCCTGGACCGCGCCTTCAAACGGGCGGTGACCGTCGACGGGCTGCCCGTCGAGGACGCGGTCGCCGCCCTGTCCGCCAACCCGGCCCGGCTGCTCGGCCTGGCCGACCGGGTGGGCTCCCTGGAGCCCGGCAAGGACGCCGATCTGGTGCTGCTGGACTCCGCCTTCGACCTCAAGGGCGTCATGCGCCGGGGCGAATGGGTGGTTGATCCCCAACTGCCCTGATCCGTCCGGCGGGAGGGAGTCGCGGGCCGGCCGGACGACTGGGCGGACCGCCGTGTCTTTGGCATGATCGAGCCTCCGGAAACCACAGCGAGAGCATTCCATCGGGGGAGGTCGGCCCAGGTGATCCTCACGGTCACGCTGAACACCGCTCTCGACATCACCTACCGCACGCCGGCCCTGCGGCCGCACGCCTCCCACCGGGTCTCCGAGGTGACGGAGCGCCCCGGCGGCAAGGGGCTGGCCGCGGCCCGGACGCTCGCGGCCCTCGGACACGAGGTGACGGTCACCGGCTTCGCCGGCGGCGCCACCGGCCGGGTCGTACGGGAGCGGCTGACCGGGACGCCGGGGGTGGTCGACGCGTTCGTGCCGATCGGCGGCGCGACCCGCCGCACCATAGCCGTCGTGGACGGGCGCACCGGCGACACCACCCGGTTCGACGAACCGGGCCCGCTGATCACGCCCGCGGAGTGGTCCGCCTTCCAGGAGGTGTACGCGGACCTGGTCCCGGCCGCCGCCGCGGTGGCCCTGTGCGGCAGTCTGCCGCCGGGCGTGCCGGTGGGCGCGTACGCCGGGCTGGTGCGCACCGCGCGGGCGGCGGGCGTGCCGGTGCTGCTGGACACCGGCGGGGAACCGCTGCGGCGCGGGGTCGCCGCCCGGCCCGACGTGATCAAGCCGAACGCGGCGGAGCTGGCCGAGCTGACCGGCTCGTACGAGCCGCTGCGGGCCACGCAGGACGCCCGGCGGCGCGGCGCCCGGGCCGTGGTCGCCTCGCTCGGCGCCCAGGGACTGCTGGCGGCGACCCCCGAGGGCCGCTGGCGCGCCGCCCCGCCGGCCCGGCCGCACGACGGCCCGGCGGACACCGGCGACCCGGCGGACACCGACGACTCGGTCGTCGCGGGCCTGCTGGCGGGCCTGGTCGAGCGCCTGCCCTGGCCGGACCGCCTGCTGCGCGCGGCCGCCCTGTCCGCGGCGGCGGCCCCGGCGGCGGGCGGGTTCGACCGGGCGGCCTACGAGGAGCTGCTGGACCGGGTGGCCGTGACCACGGAGGTCAGCGCGGCCTAGGGCTCCCGTGCGGGGTCTTCGGGGAGGGCGAAGCGGCGTCCGGCGCGGGGACCCGCCGGAGGGGTCCCGGCGGTCGCCGGCGGCCTCAGTCCTTGACCTGGCCTTCCTTCAGCCACAGCTGGTCCAGCAGGACGTTGCACTTGTCGCCGTCCTGGCAGGAGATCGACAGGGTGTTGGTGCCCTTGTTGAGGGAGGGGTAGGCGTAGGTCTGCGTCCAGCCCTTGGCGAAGTCGCCCTCGGCGGCGCCCGTGAAGTTGCTCATGTTGAGCTTGCTGCCGAACGTCTTGCCGTTGACGGTGAGCGTCATCGACTGGTCCTCGCCGGCCACGCTGTAGCGGGCGAACAGGGTGTAGGCGCCGTCCCGGGGGATGCCGTCGACGGTCCAGGTGACCGTGGAGCCGGCCTGGTTGAGGCCGGCCACGTAGGCGCCGCCGTCCGCCCGGGCGCCCTCGACGTCCGAGGCGACGGTGGCGCCGCCCGCCAGCCGCAGCGCCTTGGCGTCGGTCGTCGGCAGTTCGGCCTGGTTCCCGGCGCCGCTGCCCGACGGGCTCGGCTCGGCGCTCTGCGGGGCGGTGGGGGTCGCGGACGCGCCGCCGCCGGCGGTGTCGTCCTCCGAGTCGCCGCTGACCATCGCCACGCCGATGCCGATCACGACCGCGGCGACCACCGCGACCGCGCCGATCAGCAGCCCCTTGGTGTTGGGCCCCCGGCCCCGGCCGCCGCCGTGCGACGGCTGGCGCTGCTGGGCGGCGGGGGCGCCGCCGGGGAGCGTCTCCGGGGCGGCGTAGTGCGCGTTCGGCCTGCCGTACGCGCCGTGCTGCTGCGGCGCGGCGGGAGCCTGCTGGCCGTACTGGCGCGTGCCGACCGTCCGCACCCGGTTGACCGAGTTCGGGTAGCCGTAGCCACCGGACGGCGGCTGGGCTCCGTTGGCCTGTCCGTCGGCGTACAGGTAGCCGAACGGGTCGTCGTCCTCGGGCGTGCTCGCGCCGTTGGTGCCGGGCGTCATCCCTTGGTCTCCTCAGTCGGGTGCGGTGCGGATGCGGTACGGGGGTGAGACAAGCGAGCCTACCCGCTCCGGCCGGCCCGAAAAGGTGATGCAGACCGCATCAACGCGCTGACCTGCGGCTCATCCCGCCCGCCGATGCTGTTTGGGACGAGATCGTTTCTCGACGTACATCCGCTCGTCAGCGGACTTCAGCACTTCGTCCGCCGTCATGCCGCAGTGCGCCCAGCCGATGCCGAAGCTGGCCCCGACCCGGACGGCCCGCCCCTCGGCGCGGATCGGCTGGATGATCTCGTTGCGCAGCCGTGCGGCGAGGTCCTGGGCGTCGGCCCGGCCGAGCCCGTCGGCGAGGATCACGAACTCGTCGCCGCCGAGCCGGGCCACCGTGTCGCCCTCCCGCACGCCGTTGCTCAGGCGCCGGGCGACCTCGATGAGCACGGCGTCGCCCGCGTTGTGCCCGAACCGGTCGTTGATCGACTTGAAGCCGTCGAGGTCGCAGAAGAGCACCGCGAGTCCCTTGGCGCCGTCGTCGCGGTCGTCGGCGGGGGCGACGGTGTGCACATGGTGGTCGTAGCCGTCGTACGCCTCCGCGCCCGGCGGGAAGTCGAAGCCGTGGACGGCCATGTCGAAGACGGGGTGGCCGTAGGCCGCGTCCACCGAGTCGATCGCGACCGGGTGCGGGGAGTGGGGGCGCTGGCACAGGCGGGCGGAGAGCCGGGCGCGCAGTTCGGCGGAGTTCGGCAGGCCGGTGAGCGAGTCGTGGGAGGCGCGGTGGGCGAGCTGGAGCTCGCGGCGCTTGCGCTCCTCGATGTCCTCGACGTGGGTGAGCAGGAAGCGGGGCCCGTCCGCGGCGTCGGCGACGACGGAGTTGCGCAGGGACACCCAGATGTACGTGCCGTCGCGGCGGCCCAGGCGCAGCTCGGCGCGGCCGCCCTCGGGGGAGGTGCGCAGCAGGGTGCCGATGTCCTCGGGGTGGACGAGGTCGGAGAAGGAGTAGCGGCGCATCGCGGAGGCGGGGCGGCCGAGCAGCCGGCACAGGGCGTCGTTGGTGCGCAGGATCCGGCCGTGCTGGTCGCCGCCCATCTCGGCGATGGCCATGCCGGAGGGGGCGTACTCGAAGGCCTGCCGGAAGCTCTCCTCGCTGGCCCGCAGGGCCTGCTGCTCGCGCTCCAGGCGGACCAGGGCGCGCTGCATGTTGGCGCGCAGCCGGGCGTTGCTGATCGCGATGGCGGCCTGGAAGGCGTACATCTGCAGCGCCTCGCGGCCCCAGGGGCCGGGCCGGCGGCCGCTGCGGGGCCGGTCCACGGACAGCACGCCGATCAGCTCGCCGGAGGAGGAGCCGCCCTGCGGGCCGGGCGCGTACATGGGCGCGAAGAGCCGGTCGGCGGGGTGCCACTCGTCCTCGAAGCGGGGCGCGGGCCCGTCGCTGTACCACTGCGGGACGTCGTCGTCGTCGAGGACCCAGCCCTCGGTGTGGGGTATGAACACCAGGTCGCCCCACCGCTCGCCCATGCGGAGGCGGCGCTCCCAGGACTCGCGGGAGCCGACGCGGCCGGTGATCAGGGACTCGGCGGCGGAGTTGCCGGCGAAGGCGGCGACGACCAGGTCGCCGTCGGGGCGCACGAGGTTGACGCAGGCCAGTTCGTACCCGAGGGCGGTGACGACGCCGTCGGCGACGGTCTGCAGGGTGTCCGCCAGGCTGCGGGCCGTGTTCATGTCGGCCATGACCTGGTGCAGTTGCCGCAGGGCCGCAAGGTGGACGTAAGGTTCCGACTCGGTCTCCATGCTCGCCCTCCCCCCGAGACCTCGCAGCGAATCAAGGGTTCTCTTCGGCGCCCGTTCCGGCTCGTGCCGTCGCAGCTTCCCCGCCACTGAATCACAGCGCGCTGCCCACTCGGTACACAGGGTCAACAATTATCGCCCCTTGTGACTCAAGTCACATGGAAACGTGAACAATTGCGTGATGTTTCTGCGTTTTCCCCGTGCATTCACCGAACACAGGCTTTGTCATGTGTGGAGGTCGTCTGTACACGCTTCCCGCCCCGGCCCCCGGCGCCCGGCGCCCGGCTCCCCGCTCTCGGGCGCAGGTCCTAGGTCCGGGATCGGGCCGGGGCCCGATGCGGCACGCGGGCGGCGGCGACTAGCGTTCCGGGCGTGTCGAACATCCCGCCTGTCACGTCCCCGATGATCCTCCCGTCCGCCCCCGGGCATGCTGAGGGAGTGAGCAACGACGAGTTCCGCGCCGCCATGTCCCGGCTGGCCTCGGGCGTGGTCCTGGTGACCGCGCAGGAGCCGCCGCTCGACCCGGACGATCCCGGGGCGCCGGTCGGCGAGGACGTCGGCATGACGGCGACGGCGTTCGTCTCGGTGTCCCTCGATCCGCCGCTGGTGCTGGTCGGCCTGCGCGAGGGCTCCCGCATGGACGACCTGCTCGCCGAGCAGCCGCTGTGGGCGGTCTCCGTGCTCTCCGAGGGCCAGCGGCACATCGCCGGCCGCTTCGCCATGAAGGGCCGCGTCAGCGACCGCCTGCTGTTCCAGGACCTCGGGTACGTCCGCGGCGGGCACACCGGCGCCCCCCTGGTGGACGGCGCCCTGGCGACCCTGGAGTGCCGCACCGAGCAGCGGGTGCCGGCCGGGGACCACACGCTGGTGATCGGCCGTGTCCTGGCGGCCCGCACACCGAGCGCGGACGCGGGGCCGCTGACGTACTTCCGGGGGCGGTACCGGCACCTGGCGTGAGCCGGCCGAAGCGGCCGGGGGCGGCCCTAACCGGGGTCGCGGCGGGTCCAGTCGCGGCCGGAGCGGCCCCGCTTGGTCTCCGCGCGCTGCTTCTTCTCCCGCAGCCGGCGCTCGTTGATGCCGCGCGGGACGCGGGTCGGCCTGCGCGGCTTCGGCGGGGGCGCGGTGGCCTCGGCGAGGAGCGCGGCGAGCCGGACGGCGGCGGCCTCGCGGTTGCGCCACTGCGAGCGGTGCTCGGAGGCGCGGACGGTGACGACCCCGTCCACCAGGCGCCCGGCCAGCCGCTCCAGCGCCCGCCGCTTCCACGCCTCGGGCAGCGCCTCGGTGCGCGCCAGGTCGAAGCCCAGCTCCACCTGGGTGTCGCTGGTGTTGACGTGCTGGCCGCCGGGCCCCGACGACCGCGAGAAACGCCACCTGAGCTCGGCCTCGGGCAGGACGACGGAACCGCGGATGAGGTAGGGACCGGACATGGGGTCCATGTTCCCGGCTCCGGCCGGTGCGCGTCACCCCGATTGTCGCCGGGCCGGGAAAGCCGGGTAAAGAAAGTAAAGGGACCCGGAACCCCGTGCGCCCCCCGGTGCGTTCCTAGGGGTAGCTGTAGCTTCTTGCCATACGCACACGAGGGAAGGGACTCCCGACAATGGCTGTAAGCCTGTCCAAGGGTGGCAACGTCTCGCTCACCAAGGAGGCTCCGGGCCTGACCGCCGTCACCGTGGGCCTCGGCTGGGACGTCCGCACCACCACCGGAACCGACTTCGACCTCGACGCCTCCGCGATCGCGGTCAACGCCCAGGGCAGGGTCTACTCGGACGCCCACTTCGTCTTCTTCAACAACAAGCAGAGCCCGGACAACACGATCGTCCACACCGGCGACAACCGCACCGGCGAGGGCTCCGGCGACGACGAGGCGATCAACGTCGACCTCGCCGCGCTGCCCGCCGACATCGACAAGGTCGTCTTCCCGGTCTCCATCTACGACGCCGAGAACCGCGGCCAGAACTTCGGCCAGGTCCGCAACGCCTACATCCGCATCGTCAACCAGGCCGGCGGCACCGAGATCGCCCGCTACGACCTGTCCGAGGACGCGGCGACGGAGACGGCGATGGTCTTCGGCGAGCTGTACCGCAACGGCGCCGAGTGGAAGTTCCGCGCGGTCGGCCAGGGCTACGCCTCGGGCCTGGCGGGCATCGCCCAGGACTTCGGCGTGAACGTCTGACGGACCCCGGCACCTCGAGGAGCCCCCGGCCGGCCGGGCCGGGGGCTCCTCGCCCTGCGCGCGGGGCCGCGCACGGGGCGGTGCGGCACCGCCGTCCCGGCAGCGGCGGGCGGGCCCGGCCGGACGCGGCCGCCCGGCCCCGCCCCGGGGCCGGTCACGGCAGCTTCGGCCTGCCCTCCCCGTACAGCCACTCCTCCCAGATCGCGCCGAAGTCCTCGCCCGGCGCGCTTTTCTCGACGTAGGCCGTGAAGTCGCCGGTGTCCGCGTTGCCGTGGCGGTGCTCGGCGGCCCAGCCGCGCAGCAGGGCGCGGAAGGCGTCGTCGCCGACCGCCTGGCGGATCCTGTGCAGGACCATCGCGCCGCGCTGGTAGACGGGCGGGTCGAACAGGTGCGCGGCGCCGGCCGGGCGCGCGGGCGGGAACGCCCAGATCCGGTCGCCGGGCGCCGCGTACAGCGCGTCGAAGATCTCCTGCGCGGTGTCGCCGCCGTGGTCCTCCTCCCACAGCCACTCCGCGTACGTGGCGAAGCCCTCGTTGAGCCACGTGTCCCGCCACGTCCGGGGGGTGACGGAGTTGCCGTACCACTGATGGGCGAGTTCGTGGACCAGGAGCCGCGGGCCGGGCGCGCCGGGGAAGAAGGGCCGGTCCCGGGTCTCCAGGGCGTATCCGGCGTCGCCCGCGCGGTCGACGATCGCGCCCGTGGAGGAGAAGGGGTAGGGGCCGAAGAGATCCTCCGCCCACTCCACGACGTCCGGGATCCGCGCGAGCACGGCCCGGGCGGCGGCCGCCTGCCGCGGATCGACGGCGACGTACACGGGCAGTCCCTCGCCGGTCGTGGTGCGGCGGACGGCGAAGTCGCCGATCGCGACCGTGGCGGCGTAGCTCGCCATCGGCTCGGCCGCCCGCCAGCGGAAGGTGGTGCGGCCCCGGGCGCTCGTCTCGCCCCGCGGCTCCCCGTTGGACACGGCCCGCAGGCCCCGCGGCACGGTGACGGAGATGTCGTACGACGCCTTGTCGGACGGGTGGTGGTTGCCGGGGAACCACGCCATCGAGCCCGTCGGCTCGCCCAGCGCCAGCGCCCCGTCCGCGGTGGGCAGCCAGCCCTCCGCGGAGCCGTCCGGGTCGGTGATCGTCTCCGGGACCCCGGAGTAGCGGACGGTCACCCGGAAGGTGCGGCCCTCGCCGAGGTCGTCGGCGGGGCGGACGGTCAGTTCCTGGCCGGCGCGGTTCCACCGGGCCTCCCGGCCGTCGACGGTGACCCGCCCGACGTCCAGGCCCTTCAGGTCGAGGCTGAGGGCGGACAGGTCCCGCGTGGCGCGGGCGGTGAGGGTCGCCGTGCCGGTGAGGCGGCGGCTGCCGGGGGTGTAGGAGAGGTCCAGGGCGTAGTGGGCGACGTCGTAGCCGCCGTTGCCCGCCTTCGGGAAGTACGGGTCGCGCACGCCGGTGCCGCCGGGGGTGCCGTCGACACCGCCACCGCCGCCGCACGCCGTCAGCGCGCACACCAGCAGGACGCGGACGGCGGCCAGGCGCGGGAGCCGGAAGGGGGCGGACTCGGCCGGGACGAGGGGCGCGGATCGGGACACGGTCGCGATCCTAGGCGGGCGTGACACCATCACTACGTGCTCGACATCGGCTACGCCCTCTCCACCCGCTTCCCGGACCCCCCGCAGACGGACTACCGCCGCGCGGACGTCCACGCCCTGCGCCACGACCTGTTCTGCGGCGACGTGTACCTCGCCGACACCGAGACGGACCGGGAGATCTCCACCGCCTGGGGGTGGGTGCCGGTGCTGGACTTCGCCTGGGCCCTGTGCGACATCGTGGAGCACCTCGACCGCGACCCGGCCGGCTCCCGCGCCGCCCGGCCGCGCCACGCGGAGCTGGACTTCACCGAGTCCACCGACCGCCTGCTGTTCGAGCGCCGCTTCGGCTGGGTGGACATCGAGGCGGAGTGGCTGCCGCCGGCCGAACCGCCCCTGACGTTCTCCCACGGGGAGCTGCGCCGCGAGGCCCGCGACTTCCTGCACGACCTGCTCGCCGACCTGATCGACCTGCACGAGGACCTGGGCGAGAACCCGGCGGTCTGGACCCTCCAGGCCCGCTTCCCGCGCGTGCCGTGAGCGCCCCGCCCGCCGGCGCCCTCACCCCTCCACCCGCACCCCCAGCGCCGCCGCGAACACCGGTGCCAGATCCACCAGCTGGGCCGGGCTGATCACCGCTCCCGCCAGCCGGTCCACGCCCCGCGCGAGGTCCAGCGCGGCGGCGCCGCGCAGGTCGACGTCGGTCAGGGTCGCCGCGTGGAAGTCGGCGCCCCTGAGCGTGCAGCCGGCGAACCCGACCCGCTCCAGGCGGGCGCCGCCGAAGTCCGGCTCCACCAGGACGCAGTCCTCGAAGACGACGTCCGTCAGACGGGCCGCGCGCAGGTTCACGTAGTCGATCCGGCCGCCGCGGATCAGCACGCGCTCCAGCGCGGCGCCGTGCAGCCGGGTGCCGCCGAGGCGGGCGTCGGCCAGTTCGACGTCCCGCAGCGTCGCCTCGGCGAGGTCGGTGCCGACCCCGCGCACGCCGGTGAGGACCGAGTCCAGCAGGCGGGCGCGCGGCAGCCGCGTCCCGTCCAGCGCGCACCCCGTCAGCGCGCAGTCCAGGAAGCGGGCGCCCGCGCCGTCCTGCCCGGTGAGGTTCGCCCGGCCGAAGTCCAGCCCGTCGTAGTCCCCGTCCGGCTCCAGTCCCCCGTCGTACGGCCGGAGCGGGGGCAGCCGCAGCTCCGGCCGCCGCGCCGCCCGCACACCCCTGCCGCCCGCCGCCGCTCTCCTCATCATGGCCCCATGCTGCACCCCGCCTCCGGCCATCCCCGCCGGCCCGCGCGAAACCGGCCGTGTCACGTTCCGCGCGGCCGGACCGTCGTCCCGACGAAACAGGAAACCCGAGGCGACCAGCACGACAGGAGGACTTCCGCCATGCCTCACCTCACCGTCGTCGGCGGCGGTTTCGCCGGGCTCACCGCCGCCATCGCCGCCGCGGAGGCGGGCGCCGCGGTCACCGTCCACGAGGCCCACCACACCCTGGGCGGACGGGCGCGCACCGCCGACGGCCCGTACCGGACGAACGAGGGCCCGCACGCCCTCTACAGCGGCGGCCCGCACTGGACCTGGCTCAGGCGGCGCGGCCTGATCGGGCCGCTCGCGCCTCTGCCCCCGTGGGCGGTGGCCCGGTTCCGGCTCCGGCACCGCGGCGTCCTGCGCCGCACCCCGCCCCTGGCGATGCTCCGGCTGCTGCGCCGCGGGACCGGGCCGGCCCCCGTCGACGCCGACTTCCTCACCTGGGCCGCCGGCGTCGCCGACGAGGAGGGCGCCCGGGCGGCCGCGCACTACGCGGCCGTCGCCCTCTTCCACCACGACCCCGGGTCGCTGTCCGCCGCGTTCGTGCAGGAGCGGCTGCGGCGCGCGACCAGGCTGCCGCCCGAGGCGCGCTACCCGCGCGGCGGCTGGGGCGCCCTCGTCGGCCGGATGGCCGCCCACGCCCGGAACCTGGGTGTCCGCATCGAGACCCGGTCCCGGGTCGACGCCCTCCCCGCCGGCGCCCCGGTCGTCGTCGCCACCTCCCTGGACGCCGCCCGCCGCCTGCTCCAGGACGCCTCCCTGACCTGGCCGAGCGGCCGGGCCGCCCTGGTCGACCTCGCCGTGCGCACCCGGCGCGGGGACGCCTTCGTCGTCTCCGACCTGGACGCGCCGGGCTGGCTGGAACGGTTCACCGCGCAGGACCGCACCCTCGCCCCGGCCGGCGAGCAACTGGTCCAGGGACAGATCCCGCTCGCCCCGCACGAGTCGGGCGCCGACGGGACCGCCCGCGCCGAGCAGCTGCTGGACCTGGGCTTCCCGGGCTGGCACGAGCGCGTGACCTGGCGGCGCGAGGCCGTCGCGAACGGCCGCACCGGCGCCGTCGACCCGCCCGGCGCCACCTGGCGCGACCGGCCCGCCGTCGACCGCGGCGACGGCGTCTACCTCGCCGGCGACCAGGTCGCGGCCCCCGGTGTGCTGTCGGAGGTCTCCTTCAACAGCGCCCTGACCGCGGTGTCCCTCGCGCTGGGCCGCAGCGCCCTTGACCTCAAGCGGACTTGAGGAAGAAGAATGGCGCACGCACACCACGCAGACCGCACACGGCGCACTTCCGGGGGGACCCCATGCACGCCATCCGCCTGCACGCCTTCGGCCCGGCCGAGAACCTCGCCTACGAGGAGGTGCCGGACCCGCGGCCGGGCCCCGGCCAGGTCCGCGTCGCCGTCCGCGCGGCCGGCGTCCACTTGCTGGACACCGCCCTGCGCCAGGGGTTCCGGGGCCCCCTGCCCGAACTGCCCGCCCTGCCCACCGTTCCCGGCCGGGAGGTGGCGGGCGTCGTCGAGTCCCTCGGCGAGGGCGTGGCCGGCCACTGGCTCGGCCGGCGCGTCGTCGCCCACCTCGGCCTCGCCCCCGGCGGCTACGCCGAACTCGCCGTCACCGACGCCGGCCGCCTGCACGAGATCCCGGCCGGCCTGGACTTCGCCGCCGCCGTCGCCATGATCGGCACGGGCCGTACGGCGATGGGGATCGTGCAGTTCGCCGAGCTGGGCCCGGACGCGGTGGCCGTCGTCCTGGCCGCGGCGGGCGGCCTCGGCACCCTCCTGGTGCAGTACGCCAAGAACGCCGGCGCCACCGTCGTCGGCCTGGCCGGCGGCCCGGAGAAGACCGCCCGCGTGCGGGCCAACGGCGCCGACCTCGCCGTCGACTACCGGGACCCCGACTGGCCGGACAAGGTCCGCGCCCACCTCGGCGGCCGGGCCGCCACCGTGGTCTTCGACGGCGTCGGCGGCCGAAGCGCCCGCGAGGCCGTCGCCCTGCTCGGGCCCGACGGCAGGCACCTCGTCTTCGGCTGGTCCAGCCAGGGCATCCGCGACGAGGGGCGGCCCCACCTCGTCGAGGGCGTCTCCCAGCAGGTCCTCGGCCCCGTGATGCTGGAGAGGGCCGGCGGGCCCGACCCGATGCGCACCCTGGAGCTGCGCGCCCTCACCGAGGCCGCCGAGGGCCGCCTCACCCCGGCCGTGCAGCGTTTCCCGCTCGCCGAGGCCGCCGCCGCCCACCGCGCGCTGGAAACCCGGGGCACCACCGGAAAGGTCGTCCTGGAACCCTGACCCGGCACGCTCGGCGCCGCCCGGCCACCCGGCCACCCGGACCGCAGGCCGGGCCGCCCGCGCGGCCCCGCCCGCCGGTCCGCCGGCCGGCGGGCACCGTCCGGGCCGGGCACGCCCGGCCGGCGCGGCCGGGCCGCCGACGGTGAGGAACAGCGCCGAGACGGCGGTCGCCGGCCCGGCCGTGAGGAGGTTCTTCCCGCGGTTCATCTCTGCCCCCGTGAGCTCGCCTCCGTGTGCGCCCGCCCTCCCGGTGAAGGGCCGCGCGCCGGCCGCCCCCGGTGAAGGGCGCGGGAGCCGGGGCGGGAACCCGGACATCCGAGGGTGGCCGCGGCGGCGGAGAAAAGCCCAGGCCGGAAGCGGGTCCGGTCTGGGCTGTGGCCGAGCCCCCTGTCGGATGCGAACCGACGACCTTCGCTCTACGCGTTCGACCTGTCCGGGCCGACTCGTTCCGGGGACGGAGTCGGCTCCTGCCCCACCACGACGGCGGGCCCCACGGCCGACCAGGCGGGCGCGCACCGCTGTAGGCCCATGAGGCCGTGCACCTCTGTCGTCCGTTGCCGAACGGGTGCAGTCAAGTGCCGGAGTGTTCTCAGACCTTCGGCTGGGTGAAGCGGATGCGGTTGCCGAAGGGGTCGCGCAGACCGCAATCGATCCCGTACGGACGCTCGGTGGGTTCCTCGGTGAACTCCACCCCCTTCTCGAGCAGCGTCTCGTAGGTCTTGCGGCAGTCGTCCGTGGTGAAGATGAGCCAGCCGCCCATGGCTCCCTTGGTCACCAGTTCACGCACCTGCTCCGCCGTCTCCTCCGACATCGCCGGCGCGCCCGGCTTCTCCAGAAGGATCTGTCGCTCGGGGTGGCCGGGGACGCTGACGGTCAGCCAGCGCATGAATCCCATGTCGACGTCCGCAGTGACCTCCAGGCCGAGCTTGCCGACGTAGAAGTCGATGGCCTCGTCCTGGTCGAGGACGTATATCTGTGATTGCGTGATGGCGTTGAACATGACACCGACCCTAACGATCGGCCAGGTTGGAAACTTATCCAAAACTGCTCGGTTGCCAGGGCGTTCTGTCGGCCGGTCAGGTATGCGGACGGGCCCATGCCATCGTGAAGCACGTCGGTACGCCCGCGGCGACCGCTTCCTTGCGGTACGCCCGCGGCGACCGGCCGACGATGTCGCGGAACGTGCGGCTGAAGGTGCCCGGGCTGGTGAAACCGACCTCGAAGCTGATGTCCGTCACGCTGTGGTCGGTCTCCCGCAGCAGGAACATCGCCCGTTCCACGCGGCGGCGCTGCAGGTAGCGGTGTGGTGTCTCGCCGAACGTGGCCCGGAAGGTCCGCGTGAAATGCGCCGGTGACACATGTGCGATGCGGGCCAGGGCCGGGACGTCCAGCGGCTGCGCGTAGTCACGGTCCATCACGTCACGCGCTCGGAGCATACGGCGATTGGTCTCTTCCACGGCGCGGCTCACGGCACCATCTCATCACGGTCCACCCGGGCAGGCCCCGGGTGGCGGACCTTCCGGCACTCCCCCGTGCGCACCACGGCGGACCCGCGCCCGGGAACGGCGCTCTCCACATCCCGGTGCCGGCCGATCCCCCGTCGGAGGCACCGTTCCAACCCCGGCCGTATCGCCTTGGCCCAGCCCCGGCCTGGTCCTCGCCTCCTCACGGGCGCGTGCGGGCGGCGGCGCGCGGCCCCGGTGACGGGGGCGAGGAGGGGCGGTCCGGCGCCTTCGATCTCCGGTGGACCGTTCTCGTTCCTCACCACGCGTCGGCGTGAGGTTGGAAAGCGTTCACTGGATCAGGTCGGTGTGCGGATGCTCCGGAGACGTCGGACAGTCCGCGTACGAGCTGTCCACACCGACATCGGCTGCCTGCCATCTGTCCCAGTCCCCCCGTAGCTGCCGCACTTCCGCGCTCAGATCGAGGATCCTGGGGTACTCGGTGATCCGCTCCGGCGCGAGCAGGCACGGCTCCGGCACGTAGCCGTCGCAGGCCGTCTCATACGGTTCCGGTGGTGGGGCGAGGACGTCGACGACCGCGGCGGCGGACCGCCGGAACAGCGCGGTCGCGGGCTTGCGATCCGGTTCGTGGTCGTAGGGGCACCAGAGAACCTGGAACAGATCGCTCCGGCCGGGCGGACGCAGCAGGGGTATGTCGCGCAGATACAGCTGGGCCACCGGCAGCATGGGGACGGGGCACTCCGCGGGCCACGGGGGCCGGCCTCAAGGCGCTCCATGAACACCGCGTCGTTTCGCTCCCTGATCGCTTCCTCCTCGGGCGTGTACCGAGGACCATGGGGATCACGATGCAGTCGGGCCCGCCTGCGCCGCTCCAGCCTTACTGCCGCAGGGGACGTGGATGTACCACTGTCCAGGTGCGAGCCGTCGCAGTGCGGCACGGCTCGTCAGCGGGCCACAGCAACGGCCCCCCAACCGAACTCTCGAACACCGAAGGCGACCCGGCACGGGGATGCAGTTGAATCGCCGCCCGCGCCAACGGAGCCAACTCAGGGAAAACCGCGGCGACATCGACCGGCCGCGGCGGAGTGGTGCGAACAAAGTTCATGCCGGCGATCCTGCCACCGGCCACCGACAGCCCCGGCCGCCTCAACCGGCCCCACCGCGAGGATCCGCGCCCCTGTCAAGCAGGCCATCGCCACCCTCGAGTCCTGGCGGCTCCGCAAACCGCGGTGCTCGACCACCCGCGTCACGAGCCTCGCCCAAGCCGTCCTCTGCCTGCATCTGGCCGGCTCGGACCGAGGGTGGAAAGCCCTTCTCGGCTGATCGCCCGTCGCCGTTCGGCGGTGGTCGGCGCTGCCCGCACCTGTTGGTGTCAGCCGGCCGGCTCCCTCTCGACGGGCCTGCTGCCAGTTCTTCCGAAGTGGTGACCCGATTCGCTCATGTGCGGCCAGTCACCGTAGCCGACCGTGTGACCTGCGTGAACGCCGCGACCAGTGGTCCTCGTCCGTCAACGTCGGTCCGCCTCGGACGACCCGGAGACCGCCCAGGACGGGGGGAAGCTCCGGCACTCGCCCGCCGCCGCTTCCGAAGGCGATGCCTGTGCGCCGTTCCCGCGGGTTCAGCACTGCTTCTTCAGCACTTCGTAGAAGTCGTCGGCAAACTCCTCGTTCGTTTCCGCTGACTGGTGCGTGGGAACTTCAATGGGGTGCTGCGGGTCGTGCTTGCTGTAGGCATCGCAGTACGCCCGGCGTTGCTCCGGGGTGCTCGTGTGCCAAGCTGCCTCCGCCGCCGACCTCGTGGGGTGTGTCGGCTCGGGCTCTCCCTGGGCGCACGCTGCGAGCAGGGCAGCCGACAAGAGAGTCACGGCGGTCACGGGCAGGCGTCTCACACGTTCTCCTGAGGTCGAGGCCGGCGGAGCGGCTTCGGGCTGAAGCGCTCCGGGGCGAGTAATCATGGCCCGTAAGTCTCCAACGCGTCGGGCAGTCCGTGGACCTGCCCGGTAGAACACGGCGTCGGGGCCATGATCTCAGAGACCCGTCCCGAAGCGGCTGCCCTAAGCCGCGGAGCCGACCGCCCCGGCCACGACATGTTCCGACCCCGTGCTGCCGGCCGGCCTTCACCGGGCGCGCCCCGCGCCCTCCCCCTGATCTGCCGCGCGGCGCTCCGTCGGCGCCGGATGCGGCAGGCCGAGGCGGCGCGGCGCAGGGGAGTCGCGCTCTCCCCTCCTCGTACGTCCTCACCACCCGCACCGGCCGCCCGATCGACCCGCGGAACGTCGACCGGTCGTTCCTCCGCGTCACCGACGCCGCCGGTCCTCGGCGCATCCGTCCGCACGACGCCCGGCACGGCTGCGCCACGCTCCTGACCGCGGCCGGTGCCGCGCCCCCGCGTCGTGCTGGAGGTCCTGGGGCACAGCCGGATCAGCATCACGACGGACGTCCACCCGCACGTGGCGTCGGACCCCCGGCGCGCGGCCATCAGCCGCACGGACCGCCCGCCCAGGCACCGCCTCGGCCGTGACCGACCGCCCGGGCCGATGTCACCCGTGGACGCCGAACGCCCCGGACCGATCACCGGCCGGGGCGTTCGCGCTGTTCAGTGAGAGAGCCCCCTGTCGGATTCGAACCGACGACCTTCGCTTTACAAGTTCCGGCCGCCGGTTGAGGGGCCAGCCATTCGGTTCCTCAGCCTGCCGGGAGGGGTGCGCGGCAGGCTTTCCCGGTGCGGCAGCGTGCGCCGGTGTTGCCGTCAAACTCTGCCGTCAGTCGCGCGCTGCGGGCGCCGGGACGAGACGGCTGGTGAAGCCGGCGGAGACGAGCCGGTGATATGCCGCCTCGACATCAGCCGGGATGTCCTGCCGGATCATGAACCCTTGCTCCGGATAGACCATCAGCCGTTGCTGCGCCCCGACGAGCATGTCAATGACCAGGCGCGCATCGCCGATGGAATCGATGTACTCCATGAAGGCCATCGGTGCGGAAGCGCAGACCCATTCCACGTCGGGCCAGAGCTTCCGCGCCGTCCCGTACGCCCGTCGCTCCTCATACGGCTTGCAGACGAGCAGAGCTGACGTGACGTGGGTACCGCGGTCGGCAAGCAGCGCACGCGAGAACGTGATGTTCTCCCCGGTGTTCCGAGCGTTGGGCTCCACGAGGATGGCATCCGCCGGCACGCCGAGGTCGATGGCCCGCTCTCGGTAGTGCTCCGCCTCGCCGCGCGGCATCCGCTCACGGGTCGTCCTGCTGGTGGCCCCGGTGAAAACGATCAGTGGGGCCATGCCCCGGTGGTACAGGGCAGCCGTAGTGTCGGCGACTCCGAGATCGTGACTGCCCAGGCCGATGGCTACCGAACACGGGTGCACCCGATGCCCCATCTGCTGGAAGTCCCAGAGACGGCGCGCGTCCTCCCATGACTGCTGCGGGATCACTTCTTCGCTCCGCCTTCCGCTGCCGAGTCGGGCACCTTGAAGTCGTACGTCCACGAGAAGCGAGTGGCCGCGTGCACGCCGAGGGCGAATTCGACGACCGTGCCGTCAGCCGTGAACGTCGTACGGTGCAGCTCGACCACCCACTCACCAGGCGCGAGCTGTAGGAGCTGTGCCTCTTCTGCGGTGGGCACTCGCGCGAACAGCGTCTCCCGCATGTGGTCGATCTCGTATCCGGCGTCGTAGAGCACACGGAACCCTCCGCCCCTGCCGGCCGGTCCCGGAGACGGATCGACAATCCGCGTTCCTTCCACGTGTTCCGGACGGTAGTAGCTGGTCAGCGTGTGCGTAGGCTGCGTGCCCTCTTTGACCAGCCGCGCACGGGCGTAGACCTCAGCACCTTCGGGTAGGCCGTGCGCGGCCGCCACTACGGCTGGTGCCGGGACCTTGCTGACCGTCTGCGTCTGCTCATTACGCCGGTAGGAGCGACCGGACGCCACGCGGTCGGCGATGAACGCGACTTCGTCGCCGTCCCTCCACTTCGCCTTGTCGTATCGCTCGATACCGAGTCGCTTGAGCGGCGGCCGGTCACGGACGACTGTGCCGTGGCCACGCGAAGACGTCACCAGCCCTTCGGCCTCCAGCGCCTTGTAGGCCGCGTGAACAGTGGACTTGGACCCCTCACCGGCTTCAACCAAGTCCCTGATCTGCGGCAATTGCTCGCCCGGGGCGTATTCGCCGGACCGGATCTTCTCAGCGATCCGATCCGCAAGCTCCCGCCACTTCGGCGCCATGCAGGACCTCCCGTCGACATCAACCAGTGAAGCACAGTCCCAGGACTGTTGACAGTCCTGGGACTGTGCGCCATTGTCTTCTCAGGCGCTCCGCAGTCCCAGGACAGCGAGCGGGTCGCGGCTCTTTGAGCTGCGCGAAAGCGCCCGGAGGAAAGCCCGCAGGGGTGACTACGAAGGAAGCGCCGGTTGGTTGAGAACTCAACAGTGTGATGAGGCCGCCGCCTCCTCCGATAAGGCGGTCGGCACGGGGCTACGGCGCCCGTGCGCTCTTCAACCTCTCCGCAGCTCACCTGCTGCGGCCGGTTGCCTCCGCTGCTCGTCTCGCACGAGCAGCGCCGAGGGGAGCCGGAATCGACTCCGACGGCGAGCGGTCCCCGGGGTGCCACCCGGGGACCGCGTTCGGGCCGTTCACCCTTCGAGAGGAACACGACCCAATGAGTCACATCGTCACTGTTCAGGACGCTGTTACCGCGTTCGCCGACTGGCGTGAGCCGACGGCCGCGGAGCTGGAGGCGATCGAGGAGGAGATGCCCGTCATTCTGGCGGACGTCGACCTGCTGGACGCGCAGATCATGACGCTGGACCGCATGCCGACCGAGCTGGACGTCCGGCGTATCCGCCGGGCCCGCCGTCGGGCGCTGGCCGCCCGGGTCGCGCTGCTCAACCGCGCGGCCGACACGAGCCTGCCGGGGGGTGCCGCGTGAGCATCCAGCCGACCGAGTGGCCGCAAGGTGTCATCGCCCGCTACCTCACCGTCGGCGGTGCGCTCGTCGACCTGATCGAACAGCCCGGCTACACGCACGTCTCCCAGAACACCGAGACGACCGCGAAGTGCACGGGGTGCCACGACAACCACACCGAGGACTGGGGCTTCGACTTTTGGGCCAATGAGCACGGCGAGCCGCAGCCCCCCTCGTTCGACCGAAACGGCGAGTGGGCGACCCGGAAGGCGCGTACCTGGGCCCAGGCCCACGCGGAGAAGTGCCGCGCCCTGCCCCGTCCGGGAGGTGCCGCGTGAGCGCCACCGACCGGACCCTGACCACCGCGCACGCGGAGGTGAAGGCGGAGATCGCGCGGACCGACGCCAAGACGGCGCTGCTGCTGGCGTTCGTCGGCGCGGTGCTCGCCGGAAGCTGGACGGTCGCCCGCGACCTCTCGCTGAACCTCCCCGCCTACATCGCCGGCGGCATCGGCCTGGCGCTGCTGGTCGGTGCGGCCGGTCTGCTGCTGCGGTCGGTGCGCCCGAACCTTCGCGGTCGGCACGGCTTCCCACTATGGGCCACCCTCACCGCCGACGAGATCGGTGATGCCGTCACCTCGGATCTGGCCGCCGACATCGCCGGGTTGTCCCGGCTGGCGGTCGCGAAGTTCACCTGTCTGCGCCGCGCGGTCGACCTGACCATGACCGGCGGCGCCCTGCTCATCGTCGCCGCCCTGCTCACCGCCGGGGGTGCCCGATGACCGGCGCGAAGCTGACCCGCGTGCAGATCGGGGTGCTGACCGCTGCGTTCGTGCCGATGCTGGCCACGGGCGTGTTCGGCGGAATCGGCACCTACAGCAACATCGGCCACGCCTACGGCAAGGGCACCGCCCTCGGTGCGCTCGCCGCCGGTGAAGGCGCAACCGCCGTGCTCGCCTTGGTCCTGCTCGGGCTGACCATGCTGGGCCAGTCCTCCCCGCGCATCGTTCGCATCGGGCTGTGGGCGCTGCCGGCCGCCGCCGCCGTGATGGGCGCGATGGCCGCCCCCGACCCGGGCCGCACCGTGATCTACGCACTGACCCCGATGGGCATGTCCGTCTCGGCCGAGGGCATGGCGTTCCTGGCCCGGCGGATCGTGGTCCACACCGACGGCCGCGACGCGGAGAACGAGCGTCGCACCGCCGATCTGGTGCAGGCCCTCGCCTACCACCGGGCCCGTGCCACCCAGCATCCCAGCGACCGGGTGCGCAAGCGGTCGGATCGGGCATCGTGGCGGCTGGCCCGCAAGGTCGGGGTCGGGGACGTGGCGCTGGGATCGAGGCTGCTGGATGTGCAGCGCGACCGCGTCACCGCCGGCGCGGACGCCGCGCTTGCCTCGATGTTCGGTGCCTCCCTCCCTGCCCCCGCACTCGATCCCGCTCCGGATACGAATGCGGAGGAATCCACCGAGACCATCGCGAAACGGTCTATGGCTGACCTCGCGGTATCGACTCCGGACCCGGTGGTGACGCTGACCCGGTTGCCCCTGCCTGATCCGGTTGCCGTCGACCTGGGCAAGTCGACCCTCCCCGCCAAGCCGCTCCCCTCGATCGCTCCGGCCACCGTCGCGCCGATCAAGTCGATCGAGCGGCGTGCGGTGGCGGCGGAATCGACTCGGCCGCGCCGCGCCACCGGCCGCGTGCCGGACGCGGCCAAGCCGACCCGGCCCAAGCGCACCCCGGAGCAGCTGCTCGCCGAGGCACGGGTGGTGACGGCCGACTGGCCGGACGCGAAGGTGACCGCCGAGGGCATCCGCCGCGAGGTGCGCACCTCGCCGGCGAACGCCCGGATGCTGCGGGACACCCTGCTCGCCGAGCGGTCCGCCACGGCGGCTGAGGCCGCGTGATGGGGGCGCTGCCGGTGTTCCGGTGGCGCCTGGCCCCGGACGGCTACGCCACCCGCCGCCAGCTTCGGGCCCGCGGGCTGCGGCCCGGCGGGCAGCCGGTGGCCGCCCAGCTCGAACGGCCGCGGCGGCGCCGCCCTCCGCTGGTCGCCTACCTCTACCGCGTCGAGGACGCCAAGCCGGTACGGCCGATGACGTCGGCGAAGTGGGCGGCGCTCGCCAAGGCCAATGCAGCCCGCCGCACCTGCCCCGTCTGCCGGCGCGATGCCGGATACGTCATCCCCGCCGCGTTCGGCATGTGTGTGCCGTGCGCCTACCCCGGCCCGCACGGGCCGGAAGGGAGCCCTTGAGTGAACAACGCCGACCTGCGCCGCCTGGACCGTGAGATCCGGGCCACACAGAAGAAGCTGGAGGCCGTGCGCCGGGGTGAGTGGTGGCCGCTGACCGGCCGCGAGCGCCGCGCGATGGCCCGGGCCCTGGCCGGCGGCGCCTACCGCACCGTGCGGGGCCGCAACACCGGCCGCGCCGAACAGCAGATGGACGCCACCGGCTCCGCCGCCGAGACGCGGCTGAACGCCGAGCTGATGGCCCTGCACGGGGAGCGGCAGCGGCTGATCACCGAGGCCGCCCGCGCCAAGGCCGCCAAGAAGTCGAAGGGGTGGTGGTGACCGTGCCCCGCACCACCGGCAGGGCCCTGCCCGTCCTGGACGCGCACTTTCACTGCCCGGACTGCGGGCCGCTGGTGTTCGGCGTGACCCGGGCCATCTGCGGCCAGGTCATCCCCGCACCGGTCGTCGGCGACGGGCCCGAGCGCAAATGCCCCGCCTGCAAGGCGGCACGGCGCGCCCACAAGGCCAGCCACCGCCGCTGACCCCCAGCACGTTCTGCTGCCCCGGGGTGGCCGTCCCTGCCACGGACCCGGCCACCCCGGCTCTCCCTCACTCCCGCCCCCGTAGGGGGCAGTCAGGAGAACTTCCAGCATGTCTGAGAACGTCGTCCACCTCCACAAGCCCACCGACCCGCCGCCCCCGGAGACGGCCCCCACCGTGCTGACCGTGGTGCCCGACCCGCCCGCGCCAGCCCCGGTGCCGTTGTGGGTGCGCTCCGGACGCGCCGTGAAGCGGGCCGTGACCGACGAGCGGACGAAGACGGTCGTGCGGGCCACGGCCCGGCACGGCCTCTACACCTTCAACGGGGGCCGGATCGTGGCCCGCCGTGCGTGGGACGGCCGTACCGGTGCCCGCTACGAGCGGATGATCCGTGCGGCGGAGGCCGCGGGGAACCTGGAAGCGGCCGAGGAGTGGGAGGAGCGGTTGCAGCGCTTCCGCGCCGCCCGCCACCACCGCCGCATGGACCTGCTGCACTCCCCCGTCGAGGTTGCCAAGGGCGCCGCCGTGGGCGCGGGCATGAGCATCGGTGTCCTGGTCGCCCTCGGCGTGGCCCTGGCCATCAACACCGGCCAGGTCGGCGACGTCATCACTCCCCTGTCGGCCACCATCGACTTCATCGCCCTGCTCATCCGCATCGTGCAGATCGTCTGGGGCCCGGCCCTGACCATCAGCCCGCTGCTCGCCCTGCTCGCCCTGTGGTCGGTCGGCCGCAAGCAGCACGCCGCACCCGCCTGGGCCCTCCCGGCCAACGCCCGCTCCGGGGAGGGAGAGCCGATCACCCCGTCCATCGTGGTCAAGGCCCTGCGCGACCTCGGCATCCCCGCCCTGCGCAACGCCATTAAGGAGATGGGCGACGCCGGTGCGAGCATGCTGGGGCCGATCCGGATCGCCGGATGCGGCGTCGAGGTCGACGTGACGTTGCCGTCGGGGGTCTCGACGGTGGAGGTGCAGCAGCGGCGCCGCAAGCTCGCCGAGAACCTCACCCGGCATGAGCACGAGGTATTCATCACCATCCCGCAGGCCGCCCGCACGGTGCGGCTGTGGATCGCCGACTCCGGAGCGCTGGACGAGCCGATCGGCCCATCCCCACTGGTCACCGACGAGACCCTGACCGCCGACTACGCCAAGGGCAAAGCCCCCTGGGGCCAGGACCTGCGCGGCGACGCCGCCGCCTTGAGCCTGTACCAGCGCCACCTGCTCATCACGGGTCTGTCCAACCAGGGCAAGACCGCCGCGCTGCGGGCGCTGGCCCTGTGGGCGTGCCTGGACCGCCGGGTGGAATTCCGGATCGCCGACCTCAAGGGCGCCGGCGACTGGGCCATGTTCGACGGACTCGCCACCATCCTCATCCAAGGCCCGGCCGATGAGCAGGTCATCGAAGCGACCGAGATGGTCGAGGGCCTGGTGGAGGAGATGAACCGCCGCATCGAGGTCCGCCGCACCGACCCGAACGCCGCCTTCCCGCCGCTGATCGGGATCGTGGACGAAGCGCAGGTGGCGTTCATGTGCCCGGTCAAGGACGACGAGGGCCGCCCCTACGGCGGCTCCAAGGCCACCTCCCGGTACTTCATGGCGGTGCGCAAGGTCCACAACCAGGGCCGTGTGGTCGACGTGATCCTGTGGGAGGGCACCCAGGACCCCACCGACCAGAACCTGCCCAAGCTGGTGCGCGAGGGCGCCCACACCCGCGCCTCCCTCGCCCTGGGCACCGAGTCCCAGGCCCGCATGGCGCTGGGGGACAAGGCCGTGGACGGCGGGGCCGCGCCGCACCTGCTGCGCCAAGGCTTGGACAAGGGCACCCTCGTGGTCGCCTCGGACGGCATCGCCATCCCGGCCGGGCAGGCGTCCCTCACGGTGCGCACGCACTACATCAACGACGAGCAGGCCACTACCATCACCGACCGGGCCAAGGCCCTGCGCGGGGATGTGGCCACCGTGCACGCCATCGACCGCGGCGAGCAGCGCGACCCGCTCGCCGACATCGCCACCGTCCTGGGCAACGACTCTCGCGTCCGCACCCAGGAAGTCATCACCCGCCTCGCCGCGCTGGACGCCGGTGCCTACGGCGGCTGGTCGTTCATCGACCTCAAGCGCGTCCTGGACGCCGTCGGCGCCGAGCCCTACAAGTCCGACGGCCGCATGGTCGTCTCCCGCGACCGCGTCGCCACCGCCCTCGCCAACCGCGACACCGAGGGTTCCGCTTCCGCTGCCCAGTGACAGGGAAGTGACCCCACCCGGGCCAGGGAGGCAGGGAGAACTCCCTACACCCCTCCCTGCCCCGCCTCCCTGGCTCTGACCTGCGCAAATGACCCATCAGGGAGGCAGGGAGGACAGCAGGTCACACCCCCCAGACACCCCGCCACGAGGCGCCCCGAAAGGGGTACCTCAACCTCCCTGGTCAACGTCCGGAAGGGATTCCGCATGTACCCCGACCACCCCCACGGGCCCGCCCAGAGGGTCGTGGAAGTTCACCAGCCCATCCCGCTCCCGCGCCTTCCTGTCCACCCGGCACCGGCCGTACCCATCCAGCCGGGCACGGTGTCGGCGGTGGCGAGCATCGTCCTGCCGGACGGCCGCGTGGTCACCGGCTACGCCGTCGACCCCGCCCAACCGGCGCCGGTCACCGCCAAGCCGGCCGTCTCCCGCACAGCCGTGAACATCGCCCTCGGCGGCGTCGGATTCGGCGCGGTCTGCGGCGGGCTGTTCCTGCTCACGTCGTTCATCGCCGCGCTAACCGCGTTCATCACCCAGCTCATCATCCTGGCCGCCGTCATCTTCGGCGGCTTCATCGCTGTCCAGGTCCTCGGCGCCGGCGACCGACGCAGCGGGACCACGGTCAACATCCGCAAGGCCGTCATCAAGCGCAGCCACTTCCACGGGTGAGCCGTTACGTGGAGGACCGCTTGCTGAGCCAGTGTGCTTGGAGCCAGACACGGTGCTCGGGCCGTAGCTGCACGGCCAGGGGCTGGCCGTGCAGCTGCGCGTAGAGCGGATAGGCACGAAGGCTTGGATCGACGTCAATCAGATCCGAGGCGGGATCAACGGTGATCTTGCCGCTGTCGAAGAGTCTGTGGATGTCGCGCCGGAGCAGCAGGCCCCCATAGTCGTGGTGTTCGCCGGATTCGGCATAACTGTAGAGGTGAGCAGCCTCCAGCACGGCTGCTGGAGCAGCACCGGTCATGGCGCACCGCTCGCCCTGCTCGCGCAGGAGACGCTTACGGAAGGCTTCCTGCCCTAACCTCACCCGGACTTTGGCCACCTTGTGGCCGCCCGGGATGGGGGTGGTGGGCTCGTCCTCTTCGAGCTCGAGCGGCAGCTCTTCGCCGATGACCTCGAAGAGGGCGTCCCGCAGTCTCTCCCAGCGGAAGGGTCGCATGCTCAGCTGGGAGTCTGGCGAGTCACACAGGGCCCGCAGTTCAGCGCCTGTCAGCAGCCCTCGCCCAGGGATCCAGTTGATCCCATGTCGTGACCGGTAGGTCGTCACGGTCTTCGTCTTGCGCCCCGGCGTATCGAAGAGTGCTCCGCACTGGTTGCAGCGACATGCCGGTGTCAGACGGCTGCGGCGCTTGAAGTCGGCCCGCTTGCACTCGGGACAGAAGTAGAGCGTCTTCGTCGCGGTCCCGGTGTCAATGCCGTGGATGACCGAGACCCCGATCAGCTCATTTTTATCCCAGAGCGCGATTACGTCGCCCACGGCCACGCGGGCGTGGTTGGGGACGGTGCTGTCCCAGCTGTAGTGGTAGCGCGGGTTGTCGTCATAGCCGTCGTTTCCCCCGTGCTGCCGCTTATCGCCCACGGCCAGCATCAGCCAACCAGTCGTCACAGAAACCCTCCCCGAACGCACATGCCGGGGCAGCCGCCCTCTCGCCAAAGACCGCGGCTGCCCCATGTCCAGCTCCCTCAAAGAACTGGAGACCACCCAGAATGACCCATACCACTGACATCCGGCGAGTGCGCGGCCATCGGCCGCGGCTGCTGGATTTGTTCTGCTGCCAGGGCGGCGCCGGCAAGGGCTACGCCGATGCCGGATTCGACGTGACCGGCGTCGACATCGCCCCGCAGCCCCGCTACCCGTTCCGGTTCGTGCAGGCGGATGCGATCGCGTTCGCCTTGGAGCACGGTGCGGAGTTTGACTTCATCCACGCTTCCCCGCCGTGCCAGCACGACAGCGAATGCCAGCGTCTCCAGGGCAACGACCATCCCGACCTGATCGCCCCCACCCGCGCGGCGCTGGAGACGGCCGGGCGGCCGTGGGTGCTGGAGAACGTGCGTGGTGCGGTGCCCAAGCTGCGCGCTCCGGTGATGCTGTGCGGGCAGATGTTCGGTCTGGCCAACTACCGGCACCGGTTTTTCGAGACCGGCGGCGGCTTCCGTCTCGCCCAGCCCGGTCACCCCGCGCACCTGGTGCCGCAGGCCAAGATGGGCCGCCCCGTCCCGCCCGGCCACTACGGGCAGTTCGTCGGCAACTTCTCCGGCGTCAACCTGGCCCGCAGGGTGCTGGGGGTGGAGTGGATGAACCGCGACGGCATCCGCGAATGCATCCCCCCGGCCTACACCCAGCACATCGGCGCCGCCGCGCTGGAGCTGCTGGCCGCTAGCGGCCTGAAGGTGGCCGCATGACCGGCCGTGTGCTGCCCCTGCGCCGCCCCAACGGGCTGCGCGTGCTGGATGTGTGCTGCGGCGCCGGCGGGCTGTCCATGGGCTACTACCTCGCCGGGTTCGACGTCGTCGGCGTCGACATCCGCCCGCAGCCCAACTACCCCTTCCCGTTCATCCAGGCCGACGGGCTGGAGTACTGCGCCGAACAGGGCCACGCCTTCGACCTGGTCCATGGTTCCTGGCCGTGCGAGCGCTACGCCACCGTCACCCGCTGGCGGGGCAACCCCGACGCTCATCCCGACCTGATCGGCCCCGGCCGGGAGGTCATGCAGGCCACCGGCCGGCCGTGGGTGATGGAGAACGTGCCTGAGACGGCCGCCGCGGGCCTGCTGCGCCCGGACTACCTGCTGTGCGGGACCCAGTTCGGCCTCAACGTCCGCCGCCACCGCGTCTTCGAGACCTCGTGGGGCGGCGGCGGGGACCTGGTCCCGCCCTGCTGGCACCGCAAAGACCTGCTCGCCTTCGAGCACAAAGGCGAGCGCGCCTACGCCGACGCCATGGGCTGCACCTGGATGACCAGCCTGGAGGCCCGCAAGGCCGTCCCCCCGGCCTACACCCACTGGATCGCCACCCAGTTCCTCGCCCTGGAAGGGAGGACCGCCGCATGACCGCCCCCATGACCACCGACCTGGCCCACCTGGAGCTGCTGGCGTGGGCGATCGAGGCCGCCGGCCGTGGCTGGCGGGTCTTCCCGCTGCGCCCCGGCGACAAGCGCCCCGCCGGGCACGCCGAGAAGCGCTGCCCGGGCACCGGGCGCTGCGCAGACGGCCACAAGACGCCCGAGCAGCGCGCCACCACCGACATCAACCTGATCACCGCCGCCTGGACCCACCAGCCCTACAACGTGGCCATCGCCACCGGCCCCTCCGGGCTGCTCGTGGTCGACCTGGACGTGCCCAAGCCGCACGAACCGGAAGGAACGCCTGACGGCGTCGCCAACTTCCAGGCGCTCTGCGAGCGCGCCGGGCAGACCGTCCCCGACACCTACCGGGTGCGGACCGCGAGCGGCGGAGAGCACCTGTACTTCCTCCAGCCGCCCGGTGCCCGGCTGCACTCCACCGCCGGACGCCTCGCCAAGAAGATCGACACCCGGGGTTGGGGCGGGTACGTCGTCGCCGCCGGCAGCACCACCCCCCACGGTCCCTACACCGTCATCGACAACCGCCCACCCGCCGTGCTGCCCCAGTGGCTGCACGAGGCCCTCACACCGCCGCAGCGGCCCAACTACGCCATGGCGAACTTCATGGAGCGCCGCAGCGGGTACGCGGCGGCAGCGCTGCGGGGCGAGGTGCGCAACGTGGCCACCGCCGCGGACGGCACCCGCAACGCCACCTTGCTGCGCGCCGCACGGGCACTGGGGCGGCTGGTCGCATCCGGCGACCTGACCCGCGCGGAGGTCGAAGAGGCTCTTAGTAGGGCGGCGGCGAGCAACGCCACCCAGTCGCAGCGCTACTACGACGACGTGATCCGCCGGGGTCTGGACTGGTCCATCGCCCATAACCCGGCCGGCAAGCGGGAGGCGGCATGACCCTCCCCCCGCCTTCTAAGAGCCTCCCCGCCACCCACCGACCGACGGCCGCCGCACCACCTGCGGGCCCGGCGGCCGTGGGCGAGCCGAAAGGCGCCGCCCGCCAGGGCGTCCGAACTGCTCTTCGCCCTGACCCGCGCCCGACCGACGGGCGGTTCCCCGTGGCGTGGCTGCACATCGTCGCCCCCGGCCGCGCCGTGCCCACCGCCACCTCGAGGTGCGAGTGCGGCCGTGACCGCAGCGCTGTCGGCCGCGCCCGCGTCCTCGCCCTGATCGCCGACCCCTCCACCCACCGCACCGCCTGCCCGTTGCGCAACCCCCAGGAAGGAAGGGCCGCCGCATGACCACGTCCATCGACGGGGCCGCGCTGCTCGATGAGGTGGAAGCCTTCCACCGCCGGTTCAACGTCTTCCCCACCGACGCCGCGTTCGTCGCGGTTGCCCTGTGGGACGCGCACGCGCACCTGCTGGACTGCTTCGACTCCACCCCCCGCCTGGCCTTCCTGAGCCCGGAGCCGGGGTCGGGCAAGACGCGGGCGCTGGAGATCGTGGAAACCCTCGTCCCGCAGCCCATGACGGCGGTGAACGCCTCCGCCGCCGCCTTGTTCCGGTCCGTGTCCGCAGGCACCGCCAAGCCGACCATCCTGTTCGATGAGATCGACACCGTCTTCGGTCCGAAGGCCGGGGACAACGAGGAACTCCGCGGCTTCCTCAATGCCGGGCATCGCCGTACCGGGGTGACCTACCGGTGCATCGGCGATGGCGGCCAGCAGAGCGTGCAGGCGTTCCCCTCGTACTGCGCGGTCGCCGTCGCCGGTCTCGGCTCGCTGCCCGACACAATCCTGTCCCGCTCGGTCATCATCCGCATGCGCCGCCGCGCCAGGAACGAGCGCGTGGAGCCCTTCCGGGCCCGCGTCCACGAAGCCGAAGGGCACAAGCTCCGTGACCGGCTCGCCGCCTGGGCCGAGCAGGTCCGCGACGTGGTCATGGGGGCGTGGCCGGAGATGCCGGACGGGGTGACCGACCGGCCCGCCGACGTGTGGGAACCGCTGATCGCGGTCGCCGATGCCGCCGGCGGCGCCTGGCCCGAGCGGGCCCGCGCCGCCTGTGTGGAGCTGGTCACCGCCTCCAAGGCCAACGACAAAGGCAGTCTCGGGGTGCGGCTGCTGACCGACCTGCGCGACCACGTCATGGTCGGCATCGACCGCCTGCCCACTGTGGCCATCCTGGACCGGCTCAACGCCCTGGACGACGCCCCCTGGGCCGACCTGCACGGCAAGCCGCTGGACAACCGGCGCCTGTCCAAGATGCTCGCCGAGTACATGACGGCCGACAACGAGCCGATCACCTCCCGCAACATCAAGACGGCCGGGAGCGTGCTGAAGGGCTACTACGCCGCCGATCTCGCCGACGCATGGGCCCGCTACTGCCCCCCACCCCCGGAAAGTCCGCTACCTCCGCTACCCGACACCGAAAACGCCGCTTGACCAGCACTGATGCGGTAGCGGCAACCGGCTGCGGCTGCCGCTACCGCCCCGCTACCCATCCGCTACCGCTACCCCCTCCCGCTACCTCCAACAGGCCCCTGACCTGCGAGGTAGCGGAGGTAGCGGAAGTAGCGGACTTCCAGAAGGGGGCCGGACGCCCCCGCCCCTTCCCGGAGGTTTCCGACGTGCTCACCGTCGTTCCGACCGAACCGCAGGCACTGACCGTTCCGGAGGTCATGGCCGCGCTGCGCCTCAGCCGCAGCAAGGTCTACGACCTCATCCGCACCAAGCAACTCCCGAGCTACACGTCCGGCCGGTCCCGCCGCATCCCGGTCGACGCCGTACGCCACTACATGCACAGCCGACTGGAGGAGAACGCAGCCTGATGGCACCCCGCAAGAGGAACCCGAACGGCGCCGGCAGCATCTGGCAGCGCAAGGACGGGCGCTTCGAGGCGCGCGTCTACGTCCCCCAGCCCGACGGCACCCGCAAGCGCAAAACGGTCTACGGCGCCACCTGGGAGGAGTGCGACGAGAAGCGGCAGGAACTGGTGCGCCGCGACCGGCAGGGCATCCCGACGCCGTCCCGGTCGGCGAAGCTCTCCGAGTGGCTGCCGTACTGGCTGGAGGAGTACGTCCGGCCGCACCGGAAGCGGACGACCTACGTGAAGTACGAGATGCACGTGCGGCTGTACCTCGTGCCCCTGCTGGGCAGTCGACGGTTGGAGTCGCTGACCACGGCGAACGTCCGGCAGATGATCTCCAAGGTGACCGCGCAGGCGTCGGCCGCGACCGCGAAGGAGGCGCACCGGGTCCTGCGTACGGCGCTCACGGCGGCGTGCCGTGAGGAACTGATCAGCCGCAACGTCGTCCAGTTGGTTCCGGCCCCGCAGGTGGAGCCGCGTGAGCTGCGCCCCTGGTCGCTGGACGAGACGCTGACGTTCCTGGAAGCCGCACGGGTGGATCCGCTCTACGCCGCGTTCGTCCTGGCGGTCGTCCTCGGGCTGCGACGAGGGGAGATCCTCGGGTTGCAGTGGCGGGACGTGGACCTCGACCGGCAGACCCTCACGGTCCGGACCACGCTGCACCGGGGCGGCAAGGAGCTGTACCTCGACACGACGAAGAACCGGCGCGCGAGGGTGATCCCGGTGCCGCGGATGTGCGTCGCGCCGCTCCGGTGGCAGCGTCTGCGGCAGGCGGAGCAGCGTGCGGCGGCCGGCGCGGACTGGCACGAGAGCGACCACGTGTTCACGACCCGCAGCGGCCGGCCGATCGAGCCGCGGAACCTCTACCGGTCGTTCCTGCGGATCTCGGAGTCCGCCGGCCTTCCGAAGGTGCGTCTGCACGACACCCGCCACGGTTGTGCGTCCCTGCTCTTCGCCGCGGGCGTCGCGCCGCGGACCGTGATGGAGATCCTGGGGCACTCGCAGATCGCGGTGACGATGAACGTCTACACGCACGTGAGCGACGGCGACCGGCGGGAGGCCATGGGACACATGGACCGGCTGCTGAAGCGGCGCCGTTAGTCGGGACTGCCGTCAAAATCTGCCGTCAACGCCCCCACGATCTTGGACCGTGGGGGCGTTGACCCAGGTGGAGCGGTGAGCCCCCTGTCGGATTCGAACCGACGACCTTCGCTTTACAAGAGCGGCGCTCTAACCAGCTGAGCTAAGGAGGCGCCGCGCACGGCGGCGCCGTGCGCGAGGGCTGCTCCACTGTACACAGAGCGCGTTTCTCCTATCCATGAAGTTCCGCTCCCCGGCGCTCCGGCTCCCCGGGCTCCAGCTCGTACTCGAAGGCGTACGGCACGGCCGCCTGCCCGTGCCGCGCGGTGAAGTCGCCGCGGCCCCGCAGCCCGGTCAGTTCCCCGGTCCCCGAGCCGGGCACCACCTCGAACGTGCAGTGCACGGTCCCATCGGCGTCGAAGGAGCCCCGCTCCTCGACCGCGAAGGCGCCCTCGCGCCCGTCGAGCCGGCCCGCCAGCACCTCCATGCCGGCGAAGGAGCCGGCCCTCTCCGTCACGTACACGATGGAGTACTCGCAGAGCGTGGCGGCGGCCTCGATGCCCCCGGAGAAGGTGTTGGTGACGGAGGCGTGGGCGAACCGGGGGTTCGCGTCGGCGGGGCCGACGGGCTGCTCCTTCCAGTCGGCGAAGGTGAAGTGGCCGGTGGTCCGGGTGGTGGGCATGGCTGTCCTTTCGTTCCGCGGCACGGCCCGCTGCCGTGCGCCCGCGGAGACCACCCTGGGCGCCGTACCTGACATCTCCTGTCAGGTACGGCCGTACGGTCGCACGGCCCGGCTGAGGCGGGGCGAACAATGAGCGCCATGCGTGCCGACCGTCTCCTCGCCCTGCTGTTGCTGCTGCAGAACCGCGGCCGGATGACCGCGGCCGAACTCGCGGCCGAGCTGGAGGTGTCGGTCCGTACCGTCTACCGGGACGTCGAGGCGCTCGGCGCGGCCGGTGTGCCGGTGTGCGCCGACCGCGGGCCGCTCGGCGGGTACCGGCTGGTCGGCGGGTACCGCACGCGCCTGACCGGGCTGACCGACGCCGAGGCCAGCTCGTTGTTCCTCGCCGGGGTGCCGGGGCCGGCGCGCGACCTGGGGCTGGGCGCGGTGCTCGCGACGGCCCAGTCCAAGGTGCAGGCCGCCCTGCCGGCCGAGCTCGCCGAGCAGGCCCGGCGGATGCAGGAGCGGTTCCACCTGGACGCGCCGGCGTGGTTCCGGGACGCCGATCCGGTGCCGCACCTGGAGACGGTCGCGCGGGCGGTGTGGGAGCAGCGGGTGGTGCGGGCGCACTACCGGCGGTGGCGCGGCGAGGTGCGCCGGGAACTGCGCCCGCTGGGCCTCGTCCTCAAGGGCGGCATCTGGTACGTGGTGGCCCTGGCGGACGGGGCGGAGACGGTACGGACGTACCGGGTCTCGCGCCTGCTGGAGGCCGAGATGACGGACGAGCGCTTCGAACGGCCCGGCGGTTTCGACCTGGCCGCCCACTGGGCGGAGTCCTCCCGGCGCCTGGAGGCCGCGGTGCACCGGGGAACCGCCCGGCTGCGGATCTCCCCGCGGGCGCGGCGGCTGCTGCCCATGCAGTTCGGCGCGGCGGGGGTGCGCGCCCTGGAGGGCGCCGGGCCGCCCGACCGCGAGGGCTGGGTCGTGGTGGAGCTGGCCGTCGAGACGGAGGCGGTCGCGGTGGGCGACCTGCTGCGGCTCGGCACGGAGGCGGAGGTGCTGGGGCCGCCCGCGCTGCGGCGGGCGGTCGCCGGGGCCGTGGCCGTCCTCGCGCGGCGCTACGCGCGGCACGAGGAGGACACCGCGCCGCCCCCGCCCCCGGACCGGATCGAAAATTTCGGCGAAGTTCACTCGTCCACAGGTGCTGACAGATCAGGTGAACGGCAGGTACCGTCCTGATCCGGTTCACCTGTGTGGACTACACCACAACGGAGCCATCCGTCGTTGCACCACCTTCCTACAACGGATCGTCCGGCACGTTCCTGCCGGTAGAAGGGGGCCCATTCACCATGGCCACTGTCACGTTCGACAAGGCGACCCGGATCTACCCGGGTTCCGACAAGCCCGCCGTCGACGCCCTGGACATCGAGATCGCGGACGGCGAGTTCCTCGTCCTGGTCGGCCCGTCCGGCTGCGGCAAGTCCACCTCCCTGCGGATGCTCGCGGGCCTGGAGGACGTCAACGCCGGCGCCATCCGCATCGGCGACCGCGACGTCACCCACCTGCCGCCCAAGGACCGGGACATCGCCATGGTGTTCCAGAACTACGCCCTCTACCCGCACATGACGGTCGCGGACAACATGGGCTTCGCGCTGAAGATCGCGGGCGTGCCGAAGGCGGAGATCCGGCAGAAGGTCGAGGAGGCCGCGAAGATCCTCGACCTCACCCAGTACCTGGACCGCAAGCCGAAGGCGCTCTCCGGCGGTCAGCGCCAGCGCGTCGCCATGGGCCGCGCCATCGTGCGCGAGCCGCAGGTCTTCCTCATGGACGAGCCGCTGTCCAACCTGGACGCCAAGCTCCGCGTCTCCACCCGTACGCAGATCGCGTCGCTCCAGCGCCGCCTCGGCATCACCACGGTCTACGTCACCCACGACCAGGTCGAGGCCATGACGATGGGCGACCGCGTGGCGGTCCTCAAGGACGGTCTGCTCCAGCAGGTCGACACCCCGCGGAACATGTACGACCGGCCCGCGAACCTCTTCGTGGCCGGCTTCATCGGCTCCCCGGCGATGAACCTGGTCGAGGTCCCGATCACCGACGGCGGCGTGAAGTTCGGCAACTCCGTCGTGCCGGTCGACCGCGACGCGCTGTCCGCCACCACCGACAAGACGGTCACCGTCGGCGTCCGTCCCGAGCACTTCGACGTGGCCGGCGCCGACTCCGACCGGGGCCTGGCGGTCACCGTGAACGTCGTCGAGGAGCTGGGCGCCGACGCGTACGTCTACGGCACCGCGACGGTCGGCGACGCCTCCAAGGACCTGGTGGTCCGCGTCAACGGCCGGGACGTCCCGGAGAAGGGCAGCCGGCTGCACGTCGTGCCGCGCTCCGGCGAGACCCACGTGTTCTCCACCTCCACGGGCGAGCGGCTGTCCGACTGATCCCGCCCGCCGGGGCCGGGCGGCCCCGGCGGGTCCCGGCACGCCCGGCCGGTCCGCCCGGATCGACGAAGAGGGCCCCGCAGCCTGCTGCGGGGCCCTTCCCGTTGTCGACGGACACCCCGGCACACCGGGACGTTTCGAACAGTGTGCGTCAACCCGCTACCCGTTTCCGGGCGGTTCCGCATCCCCCGAACCGGTGACTGAATGTCGCCAAATCACTACCGGACGCTACCCTCACTCGCGTGAAGCACACCACCACCCCACAGACGCGACACGGCCGGGGCCCCGCCCGCCGGATCGGCCGCTCCCTCGCCCTCGTCCTGCCCGTCGTCCTGGTGCTCTCCGGGACTCTCGCGGTCACCCGGGTCGACTGGTCGGGGAACTCCTCGAACCCGGTGCTCGCCGCCGCGGACGCGTCCCGGCCCCAGGCCGGCCCGGGCGCCGCGGCCCGCGCCCCGCAGGACGTGCTGCGCGACCGGCTGCTGACCGAACTGCAGGAGAAGGACCCGGGCGTCGCCCTCACCCACCTCCAGGAGGCCGTCAACGGCCGCCCCTCGCTGGCCCGGCACTGCGCCTCCATCGCCCGCGCCCTCGGCCGCGCCGCGGTCCGGGTCTACGGCCCGACGCGCGCCCAGTCCTACGCGCGGCCCGTCTGCGACACCTCCTTCGCCTCCGGCGTCACCGCCGCGCACCGCTGAGCGCGGCCCTGCCGGGCACCGCACGGCAGGGCCGCACCGGACGACCGGCGGCCGCCGGCGGGACGCGACGTACAGTTCGGTCATGACCGATCCGCGCGCAGCGTCCCGCCCCGTGCAAGCCGTCATCCTGGCCGGTGGCCAGGGCTCGCGGCTGCGGCCGTACACCGACGACCGGCCCAAGCCGATGGTCGAGATCCCCGGGACGGGGACGCCGATCATCGGCCATCAGCTGTCCTGGCTCGCCGCGGAGGGCGTGACGGACGTGGTGATCTCCTGCGGCCACCTCGCCGAGGTCCTGCAGAAGTGGCTGGACACGGCCGACCTGCCCGTCTCCGTCACCACCGTCGTCGAGACGGAGCCCCTCGGCCGCGGCGGCGGCCTCAGGTACGCCGCCGCGCACCTCCCCCGCCCCGACCGGCCCTGGTACGCCACCAACGGCGACATCTGGACCCGGTTCTCGCTGCGCGACATGGCGGACTTCCACACCGAGCGGGACGCCGTCGCCACCCTCGCCCTGGCCCGCCCGCGCCTGCCGTGGGGCGCGGTGAAGACGGACGGCTTCGGCCACATCACCGACTTCATCGAGGCCCCGCCGTCGACCTTCGAGATCAACGCGGGTGTGTACGTCTTCTCCCCCGGGTTCGCCGACCTGCTCCCGGAGCGCGGCGACCACGAACGCACCACGTTCCCGCGCCTGGCCCGCGAACGCCGCCTGGCCGGCTTCCCGATCCCGCAGGGCTCCTACTGGCGCGCGATCGACACCGCGAAGGACCTGACGGAGGCGGCGCGGGAACTGGCGGCACTCGGCCGCTGAGGACTCCGGCCTCCCGGGCGCCCGGACACGCCGACGGGGTCCCGCACGGATGACGTGCGGGACCCCGTCGGCGTACGGGCGGGCCCTGTCCGAGAAGCCCTATCCCAGCAGGCCGCCCACCAGGCCCGGCTGCCCGGAGGAGGAACCGCCGCCGGTACCGCCGGCGCCGCCCCCGGTGCCGGTGCCGCTGTCGCCGGACGAGCCGCTGTCGGTGCCGCCGGTCGCGATGCCGGCGGAGGCCGGGCCGGAGCTGGTGCTCGGGGCCTGCCCGGCCGGGGAGGACTGCTGGGGCGGGGCCTGGCCGACGGTGCCCTGGGTCTGGCTGGGCGCCCCGCCGCCGGTGGCGGTACCGGTCTCCCGGCTCGCGCCCGGGGTGGTCGCGGCGCCGGTGGGCGGGGTGGCCGTGCCCGCGGTGGCGCCCTGGGTGGGCGAGGTGGAGGCCGACGGGGTCCGCTTCCGCCGTTCGCCGGGCTCCTGCGGGAGCGGGGAGCCGGGCAGCTCGTTGCGCGGGGCCTCGCCGGGGCCGGGGACGACCACCCGGTCGGCGTCGCGGACGGCACCGCCGAGCAGCGAGCCGACGAGCAGGGTGAGACCGGTGACGAGGCCGGTCACGAGGGCGCCGCGGCGCAGCACGTACCGCCGCAGCTGCCAGATGCCGGCGCGGGGGCCGAGCCGGCGCCAGGCCCCGGCGGCGAGGCGGCCGTCGACGGAGTAGACGGGGGCGCCGGCGATGACCAGCGGGGACCAGGCGGCGAGGTAGATGATGTCGGGGGCGTCGTAGACGGGGACGCTCCGCCAGCTGACGGTGACGAGGAGCGCGGCCGAGAGCCCCGCGCCGACCACGGCGACGACCCGCTGCCAGCAGCCGAGGACCGTCAGGACGCCCACAATGACCTGGAGGAAGGCAATGACCAGGCCGGATCCGACGGGGTGCGCCAGGGCGAACTGGCGCAGCGGCTCGGCGACCTCCCACGGGTGCAGGGTGGTGAGCCACTGCACCATGGACCCGCGCTTGCCGCCGTCGAAGTAGACGGGGTCGCAGAGCTTGCCCATGCCGGCGTAGACGGAGACGGAGCCGAGGAAGACGCGCAGCGGGAGCAGGACGACGCCGAGGTTCATGCGGCGGCCGGGGTAGTAGGCGTGCCGCGCCGGGTCGTCCGCGTGCCGTCGGGCCGGCCGCCCCGGCTCGTCGTCCGCCGCCGGGTGGGCGCCGGTGTCCTCGAACGCGTCGTCGCCGTGGCCGGGCCGGTCGTAGGCGGGGTCGTCGTAGGCGCTGCCGACGGTGCGCATGGGGGGCAGCAGCCGGGTGCCGGCGGTGTGGGGGGTGCGCTGGCGGCCGACGACGGGGGTCTCGAGGGTCTGGGTGAGGTCGTCCCGGGGGGCGTCGCCGACGCGGGGGATGACCTGGGTGGCCCCGGCGTCGAGGGACTGCTGGTCGGTGCGGTCGGCGCCGGCGCCGCGCACGGCCTGGAGCAGCCGGTGGGCGCCGGTGTCGTCCGGATCGGACCGGCCGCTCCAGATGACCGGCCGGCGGCGGGCGCCCGCGCCCGCCGGTGCGGCGGCGCCGACGACGGGCATGCGGGCGGTGTCCTCGGTGGCGCTCAGGTGCCGTGCGATGCGCGGGGACCGGATGCGCCGTGCCGAGGCGCCCAGCTGCACGCGGAAACTCGCGTGACTGACGATGACCTGCGCCGGATCGCTCGGCACCTTCACCATGCTCAGCGCGGGAGCGTCGTCGATTCCCGACGAGCGGTCCCCCGTGGGAGTGCGGGGTGTTCTGGTGTCCACACTCATCTAACCGAGTGACGTGTCGTTAGGACACTGCCGTGACCCGCCGGATCTGTCCGGACCGCGTCAAGCTCGCCCTGGACACGGGGAACACCCCGAGCGGGTGAGGGCGCCGAACGTCCGTTCAGGCACGCCTGCGGGCCGCCTCGTACAGCACGACGCCCGCCGCGACACCGGCGTTGAGCGACTCCGCGCCGCCCGGCATCGGGATCCGCACCCGGAAGTCGCAGGTCTCGCCGACCAGCCGGGACAGCCCCTTGCCCTCGCTGCCGACGACGATGACGACGGGCCCCTCCAGCGCGTCCAGCTCGCCGACCTCGACCTCCCCGTCGGCGGCCAGGCCCACGACCACGACGCCGGCCTTCTTGTACGCCTCCAGGGCGCGCGTCAGGTTGGTGGCGCGGGCGACCGGCGTCCGCGCGGCCGTGCCGGCGGAGGTCTTCCAGGCGCCGGCGGTCATGCCGGCCGCGCGCCGCTCGGGCACGACGACGCCGTGGCCGCCGAACGCGGAGACCGAGCGGACGACGGCACCGAGGTTGCGCGGGTCGGTCACCCCGTCGAGGGCGACGATCAGCGGGTCCTCGCCCTCGTCGGCGGCGGCGTCGAGCAGGTCCTCGGGGTGGGCGTACTCGTACGGCGGGACCTGCAGGACGAGGCCCTGGTGGTTGAGCCCGCCCGTCATCCGGTCGAGTTCGGGGCGCGGGGCCTCCATGAGGTTGATCCCGCCGCGCTCGGTGGCGAGCTGCAGCGCCTCGCGCACCCGCTCGTCGTTGTCGATGAACTGCTGCACGTAGAGCGTGGAGGCGGGCACGCCCTCGCGCAGTGCCTCGACGACCGGGTTGCGGCCGACGACGAGCTCGGCGGCCGACCTGCCGCCGCCGCGCCGGGCCTGCGCCCGCCCGTGGGCACGGCGCGCCTTCGCCTGGGCGGCGCGCTGCTTGGGGTGGCCCTTGCGCATCTCGGCGGGGGGCGTGGGCCCCTTGCCTTCCAGGCTCCGGCGCCGCTTGCCGCCGCTGCCGACCTGCGCGCCCTTCTTGCCGGACATGCGGCGGTTGTTCGCGGCCATGAGTTACCAGTCTCCGCTTCTGTTACGGGAGTGTGTGCGTACGTACGTGTCTGCAGTGTGCCGCCCGGAGGGCCGGACGGCACAGTCGATCACCGGGCCGGCCGGGCTCAGCGCGGCCCCAGGCTCCAGCGCGGGCCCTGCGGGCTGTCCTCGATGACCAGGCCGGCCTGGCCCAGCTGGTCGCGGATGGCGTCCGCGGTGGGCCAGTCCTTGCGGGCCCGGGCGGCCTCGCGCTGGTCGAGGACGAGCCGTACCAGGCTGTCGACGACGCCGTGCAGGTCCTCGCCCCGGTCGCCCTCGCCGGCCCAGTGCGCGTCCAGCGGGTCGAGGCCCAGCACGCCGAGCATGGCGCGGACCTCGGCGAGGCGCGCCACGGCGGCCTCCTTGTCGTCGGCGGCCAGCGCGCTGTTGCCCTGCCGGACGGTGGTGTGCACCACGGCGAGCGCCTGCGGCACGCCCAGGTCGTCGTCCATGGCCTCGGCGAACGCGGGCGGCACCTCGGCGGCGGGCTCGACCTCGCCCGCCTTCTCCACCACGCGCTGCACGAAGCCCTCGATGCGCGCGAACGCGGACTCGGCCTCGCGCAGCGACTCCTCGCTGTACTCGATGGTCGAGCGGTAGTGCGGGGTGCCCAGGTAGTAGCGCAGCACGATGGGCCGCCACTGCTTGACCATCTCGGAGACGAGCACCGAGTTGCCCAGCGACTTGGACATCTTCTCGCCGCTCATGGTGACCCAGGCGTTGTGCACCCAGTACCGGGCGAAGTCGTCGCCGAACGCCTTGGCCTGCGCGATCTCGTTCTCGTGGTGCGGGAAGATCAGGTCCAGCCCGCCGCCGTGGATGTCGAAGGCGGAGCCGAGGTACTTGTGCGCCATCGCCGAGCACTCCAGGTGCCAGCCCGGACGGCCCCGGCCCCAGGGCGTCTCCCAGTCCGGCTCGCCGGGCTTGGCCGCCTTCCACATGGCGAAGTCGCGCGGGTCCCGCTTGCCGGTGATGCCCTCTTCGGCGGGCTGCCGCATCTCGTCCAGGTCCTGCTTGGACAGCTCCAGGTAGGAGGGCCAGGACCGGACGTCGAAGTAGACGCTGCCGTCGGCCTCGTAGGCGTGGCCGCGCTCGATGAGCGTGCGCATCATCTCGATCATCTCGGTGACGTGGCCGGTGGCGCGCGGCTCGTAGGTGGGCGGCAGGCAGCCGAGGGCGGTGTAGGCGTCGTCGAACGCCCGCTCGTTCTCGTAGCCGATGGACCACCAGGGACGGTTCTGCTCCGCCGCCTTCCTGATGATCTTGTCGTCGATGTCGGTGACGTTGCGGACGAACGTGACGTCGTGGCCGCGGTACTCGAACCAGCGGCGCATGATGTCGAAGTTCAGGCCGGAGCGGATGTGCCCGATGTGCGGTGCGGCCTGCACGGTGGCGCCGCACAGGTAGATCGAGACACAGCCCGGCCTGAGCGGGGTGAAGTCACGGATCTGCCGGGCGCTGGTGTCGTACAGGCGAATAGTCACGGGTCCAGGGTAGTGGGCGAAGGGGCGTGCGGCGGACGGACGGGCCGAAGCGGGGGGCGGGCGCGTTGTCCCGTGCGGACGCGCCGGGGTCCGCGCCCCCGCCCGCCGCGCCCCCGCTGTCAGGCCGTCCGTACGACCAGGGCGGTGGCCACCGCCATCAGGCCCTCCTCGCGGCCCGGGAAGCCGAGGCCGTCCGTCGTCGCGCCGGAGACCGACACGGGGGCTCCGGCCGCCTCCGAGAGGACCTTCTGGGCCTCGTCGCGACGCTTGCCGATCTTCGGGCGGGGTCCGACGACCTGGACCGCGATGTTGCCGATGCGGAAGCCGGCCTCCCGCACGATCCGCGCGGCCTCGGTCAGCAGCGTCACCCCCGACGCGCCGGACCACTCCGGGCGCCCGGTGCCGAAGTGCTGCCCGAGGTCGCCGAGCCCGGCGGCGGAGAACAGGGCGTTGCAGGCGGCGTGCGCGACGACGTCCGCGTCGGAGTGACCGGCCAGCCCGGGTCCCTCGCCCTCCCACTTCAGGCCCGCGCACCACAGCTCGCGGCCCTCCTCGAAGGCGTGGATGTCGGTGCCGATGCCGACCTGGGGCAGCACGGGCTGCTCAGAAGCCATCGTTGAGCCTCCTGCGGGCCAGGACCGCCTCCGCGAGGACCAGGTCCAGGGGGCGGGTGACCTTGAACGCCTCCTCGTGGCCGGGCACGGCCACGACCGGCTGCCCGAGTTGCTCGACCATGCTCGCGTCGTCGGTGACGTCGCCGGTCACCGTCTCGTGGGCGCGGACCAGCGTGGCCCGGTCGAAGCCCTGCGGGGTCTGCACCGCGCGCAGCCGGGAGCGGTCCGGGGTGGCGACGACCGGCTCCGGGTCGCCGGGGGCCGGCGCGGGCTCGACCTGCTTGACGGTGTCGGCGAGCGGCAGCGCCGGCACGACGGCGGGGGCGCCGTCGCGGACCGCCTCGATCACGGCGTCCACCGTGTCGACCGGCACCAGCGGCCGGGCCGCGTCGTGCACCAGCACGATGTCGTGACCGGGCGGCAGCGCGGCCAGGCCGAGCCGGACGGACTCCTGGCGGGACGCGCCGCCGGGGACCACGAGGAAGTCGGTCCGCTCCGGCAGCGCGTGCGCGTCGAGCAGCGACCTCACCTCGGCGGCGCCGTCCGGCGGGGCCACGACGACCACCAGGGAGACGGCGCGGGAGGCGGCCATCGCGCGGACCGCGTGGATGAGCATGGGGGTGCCGCCCAGCGCGCGGAGCGCCTTGGGAGCGCCGGGACCGAGGCGTACGCCCCGGCCGGCGGCCGGGATCACGGCCGCGACGGCGGACGGCGCGGGGGACGGACGTGAATCGTCAGACATCGGTTCCTGTCAGGTTTGTGTGCTCGGTCCGGGTGGGTATGGCCTGGGCGTGCCCCCTGCTCCCGGAGTCCGGGAAGTGCCGGGCGCGGCGCCTTGACCGGACCCTTTCCGTGACCCGGGTCGAGCCGGCCGCCCGGACCCGGCACACAGTAGCGGGGAGGCATGATCGTCCCCGACGGGGACATACGTACCGCGTACGGCGCCCGGGGACATACGTACGGCGTCCGGGGACGAACATGCCGCAGCGCCCGGCGACAGGAGACGTGTCATCGGGCACCGCGGCATCGCGCTGGGCTGAAACTGACCGACCTGAGCGGTCTGCGCCTCGGATCAGGAAGCGAGAACCTCGTCGAGCAGGGCCTCGGCCTTGTCCTCGTTGGTGTTCTCCGCGAGGGCGAGCTCGCTCACCAGAATCTGGCGGGCCTTGGCGAGCATGCGCTTCTCACCGGCGGAGAGTCCGCGCTCGCGCTCACGGCGCCACAGGTCACGCACCACTTCCGCGACCTTGATGACATCGCCGGAGGCGAGCTTCTCCAGATTTGCCTTGTAACGACGCGACCAGTTCGTGGGCTCCTCGGCGTACGGCGCGCGCAGCACCTCGAAGACCCGGTCCAGCCCGTCCTGACCGACCACATCACGCACGCCGACGAACTCCGCATTGTCCGCTGGCACACGCACCGTCAGGTCACCCTGGGCGACCTTCAGCACCAAGTAGGTCTTGTCCACGCCTTTGATCTGGCGAGTTTCGATGGCCTCGATCAGCGCGGCCCCGTGATGGGGATAGACCACGGTGTCGCCAACCTTGAACGTCATGTGACAGGTACCCCTTCCGTGGCTATCCAGGGTAACACGGATACGGCGTCTTCTGAATGGCGTTTTCGCAGGTCAGGGCATATCTCGGGGCTTGACAACAGCATCGGGGGCGTGCTTCGCCGGGCGAGCGGACGAAGGTATTCGCAGGTCGGAGCCGTTGTCCGGGGCGAGCGAAACGCGGCCGTCACACACATCCGGAGGGTCGCTCGAGAGACGAAACATCCTGATATGTCCGCTTCCAAGGGTTGGACTTCCGCTACTCCGTTCGGTGTCCGAAGCCGGGTTCCGGACGATTCCGGAATTGATCACGGGGCGCCCGAGCCGAACCCGCGGTGATCCCCAGGTGATCAATTCCGAGGCGGGCGCGCATTCCTTCACGGAAATTTCGCGCGTCCGGAGCGGGGTATGCCACGGCACTTATGTGAATGCCGGACGAGCACCGGCACCAATGTGACCCACCCGTCACTTACCGGGGGCCGACCGGGCTGCTCGGGGGAAGCCGGGGGCCTCAGGGGAGGGTCGGGTGCGGCGGCTCGGGAACGGCTCGGTAACCTATGGCCGCTGACAGACACTTAGCACGGCTTTATCCGCCGTCTCGCTCAAGTCAAGGAGTTGCCGCCGCCGTGAGCAGCAGCCTTCGACGCGGCGCCCTCGCCGCCGCCGCCATCGCGTTCTCGATCGCCTCGCTCGCCGCGTGCGGCGCCGGTCACAAAGCCCAGACCCTGCAGGTCAAGCCGGACAACGCGGCGACGACCGTCGGCGACATCCAGGTCCAGAACGTCGCCTTCATCACCCAGTCCGACCAGGAGACGGCGGGTCCGGTCGCGCTCTCCGCGACCGTGTTCAACAACGGCCGGACCGACCAGAAGCTGGAGTCGGTCAAGGTCGCCGGCGCGGGCGAGGCCGTCGAGCTCACCCCCGCCGAGAGCGGGAGCCTGACCGTCCCGGCCGGCGGTTCGCTCATCATCGGCGGCGAGGGCAACGCCTCCGCCGTCCTGTCCGAGGGCCGCCAGGTCATCCAGGACGGCAACGCCCAGAAGGTCACCTTCACCTTCGACAAGACCGGCGACGTCCACCTGTCGGCGCTCGTCGTGCCGGCCGAGCACTACTTCGCCTCCTGGGGCCCGTCCGCGGTCCCGGCCACGCCGGGCGCCGGCGCCACGCCGGCGCAGGGGGCCTCCGGGCAGCCGTCCGCGTCCGCGTCGGGCACGCCGGCCACCACCCCGACCGACGCCGCCTCCGCGAGCGCGACGGCGTCCGAGTCGGCCGAGGAGCACGCGGCCGGTCACTGAGCGGCCGCGACGACGTGAAGAAGGGCGGGACCCCTCCAAGGGGTCCCGCCCTTCTTCACGTCGTACCGCCGTCCGGCCTACGGCTCGAACTTGTAGCCGAGGCCGCGGACCGTCACCAGATAGCGCGGCGCCCCCGGGTCCGGCTCGATCTTGGCGCGCAGGCGCTTGACGTGGACGTCCAGGGTCTTGGTGTCGCCGACGTAGTCGGCGCCCCACACCCGGTCGATGAGCTGCATCCGGGTCAGCACCCGGCCGGCGTTGCGCAGCAGCATCTCCAGCAGGTCGAACTCCTTCAGCGGCAGGTCGACCTTGGTGCCGCCGACGGTGACGACGTGCCGGTCGACGTCCATCCGGACCGGACCGGCCTCCAGGGCGGCCGGGGCCACCTCCTCCGGCTCGCCGCGGCGGCGCAGCACCGCGCGGATGCGGGCGACCAGCTCACGCGAGGAGAACGGCTTGGTGACGTAGTCGTCGGCTCCTATCTCCAGACCGACCACCTTGTCGATCTCGCTGTCCTTGGCGGTGACCATGATCACGGGGACGTTGGAGCGGCTGCGCAGCTGGCGGCACACCTCGGTGCCCGGCAGCCCGGGCAGCATCAGGTCGAGGAGTACGAGGTCGGCGCCGTTGCGCTCGAACTCGTCGAGTCCGTCGGGCCCGGTGGTCGCGACGGCGACCTCGAAGCCCTCCTTGCGGAGCATGTACGACAGGGCGTCGGAGAAGGACTCCTCGTCCTCGACGACGAGCACACGGGTCACGGAAGGACCTCCGGAGCGGGAAGCGTTTCGTACGGGGATGTGTGGGGGGAAGTCGTGGACCGCCCGGCCTCGCCGTCGAGACCTGCGCGTTCCGCGCGGGCGGAGACCTGCTCGGCGCGGTCGCGGGCCGCTCCCGCCTCCGGCAGCCGCAGGGTGAAGGTGGAGCCCTGGCCTTCGGCGCTCCACACCGTGACCTCCCCGCCGTGCGAGGCGACCACGTGCTTGACGATCGCCAGCCCCAGCCCCGTGCCGCCGGTGGCACGGGAGCGGGCCGGGTCGACGCGGTAGAAGCGCTCGAAGATGCGCTCCTTGTCCTTGTCGGATATGCCTATGCCCTGGTCGGTGACGGCGATCTCGATCATGTCGCCGCCGGGTGCGCCGACCCTGCGGGCGGCGATGCCGACGCGGGTGCGGGCGGGCGAGTAGTTGACGGCGTTCTCGACGAGGTTGCCGAGCGCGGCGGCGAGCTGGCCGCGGTTGCCCCACACGTGCAGGTCCGCCGCGCCCGCCCGGCGCCCGCCGGCGCCCTCGGCGGAGGGTTCCTCGGCCCCCTTGATCGAGGCGGCCATGGTGATCTGCTTGGTGCCGGCCGCATGCCGGCAGCGGTCGATGGCCTCGGCGACGAGCTCGTCCACGCGCACCGGCTCGGCGTCCTCCAGGGGATCGTCGTTCTGCACCCGGGAGAGGTCGATGAGCTCCTGCACGAGGTTGGTCAGACGGGTCGCCTCGATCTGCATGCGGCCGGCGAAGCGCTGGACCGCCTCGGGGTCGTCGCTGGCGTCCATGACGGCCTCGGAGAGCAGGGAGAGCGCGCCGACCGGGGTCTTCAGCTCATGGCTGACGTTCGCCACGAAGTCGCGCCGCACCGCCTCGATGCGGCGGGCCTCGGTGAGGTCCTCGACCAGCAGCAGCACCAGCCGGGAGCCGAGCGGCGCCACCCGCGCGGAGACGGCGAGGGCCTCGCCCCGTCCGGTGCCGCGCCGGGGCAGGTCCAGCTCGACCTGCCGTATCTCCCCGTCCCGCCGGGTGTCGCGGGCCATCTGCAGCATGGGCTCGACGGCGAGCTTGCCGCCGCGGACCAGGCCGAGGGCGTAGGCGGCCGAGCTGGCCTTGACCACGGCGTCCGCCTCGTCGAGCACGACGGCCGAGGAGCGCAGCACGGAGAGCACCGTGTCCACGCCCGGCGGCAGCACGGGGTCGGTGTGCAGGGAGGTGCGGGTCGGGCGCTTCTGCTCCCGCTCGCTCCAGCGGAACGCCAGCATGGCGATGACACCGGTGAGCACACCGGCGATCGCTGCCGCTGCGGCGACCGCCGCGTTCACGTCCATGCGTCCAGGTTAGGCACGGGGTACGACATCCCCACAGCAGTCAGGGGGCGACCTCGAACACTCGTCGCCCAGAGTTCACCTTGGAGCCAGTATTGGTTCATTCGGGATGCCGGAAACGGTCGCGTACGGGCCGGAACGTGGAACCGTGGGGGTACGGACCGGCCCGGTCACGGCCGGCGGCCGCGGTTGCCGCCGCTCCCGGCAGGGCACCGGCGGAGCTGCGGCAGGACACTGACAGGGCACCGATACGGCCGGGCACCGGCGCCCGGACCCCCGAACGACACGTACGAGAGGAACCCTGATGCGGGACGCGTACCACGAGGAACTGGACTCGATCGGCGACGGTCTGGTGGAGATGGCCCGGCTGGTCGGGTCGGCGATCGGGCGCGCCACGACCGCCATCCTCGACTCCGACCTGAAGCTGGCCGAGAGCGTGATCGAGGCCGACCAGAAGATCGACGAGCTCCAGCACGACCTGGAGGCGCGGGCGATAGCCCTGCTGGCGCGGCAGCAGCCGGTGGCGACGGATCTGCGGATCGTGGTGACCTCGCTGCGGATGTCGGCCGACCTGGAGCGCTCCGGCGACCTCGCCCAGCACGTGGCGAAGCTCGCCCGGCTGCGCTACCCGCAGCGCGCGGTCCCGCAGGACCTGCACGCGACCATCCTGGAGATGGGCCAGCTCGCCCAGCGCCTGATGGCGAAGGCCGCCGAGGTGATCATCACCAAGGACATCGACCTGGCGCTGCAGCTGGAGCAGGACGACGACGCGATGGACCTGCTGCACCGCACGCTCTTCCAGCACCTGATCGACGACCGCTGGAAGCACGGCATCGAGACGGCCGTCGACGTGACGCTGCTCGGCCGCTACTACGAGCGGTACGCCGACCACGCCGTCGCGGTCGCCAAGCGGGTGGTGTACCTGGTGACGGGCGAGCACGCGGACGAGCTGCAGCCGGACATCCAGCCGGTCGCGCAGGTCGAGGGGGCCTGAGGGGCCGGGCCGAGCGGGGCCGCGGCCCGGCCCGGCCCCGGCGCGAAGGGGCCGGAGCGAGGCGGGCGCAAGCCACTGTGCGCCGTTGATGCGCCCAGCGGAGCAGGCGTCCAATGGGCCCAGGCACCAGCCTCGAGGAGGGACCATGGCCGAATCCCCCAGCACGACGCCCGACCCCGCGCAGGAACGCCGGACCGAGCAGCCCGCCGAGATCAGGAACCTCACGCTGATCGGCGCGTGCGGCTGCGGATCGGGCTGCGGCTGCGGGTGCCAGTCGGGCGCGCCCTGTCAGTGCGGCTGACGGCGTACGCCGCCACCGGTCGCGTACGACCCGAAGGGCTCCGGTGCCGACGCCGGGGCCCTTCGGCGTGCGGTCGCCCTCGCGGACGCGGACGGGCCGGGGGCCGGGAGGGCCTGGGACGCCCGAGGGCGCTCACGCCCGACCGGCAACAGTGCCCCCTCGTCCCAGCTCCCCCGGAAACCACACCAACCTCCCGCTCTCTCAAGGAAGTTCGCGGATTCACGGCTGCCTCGAAGGGGGATTGCCATAAGGTGCGGCCACGGAATCCGGGGAGCGGCGACGGGGGGACCCCAGTGTCCTTGTCCAGGCGGAGTGCGTCCGGGACGCGTTCGTCCTTACGCGGGCGCGTCACGCTGCTGTGCCTGCTCCTCCTGGTCGTGGGCAGCCCCTGGGTACAGGAGCACGTGCTGGACCTCTACGTGGCGCAGTACGGGAACCACCCCGTGCGATGGCTGGTCGAGGGGGCGTTCGTCCCGGGGTGGGCGGTGTCCCCCGACGAGTACCTCAGCGCGTCCGTGGTGGTCGTGAACGACCTCAGCGTCCTGGTCCTCGTCGTGGCGCTCGCCTCCGCCACGACGTGGCTGGCGAACCGCGGGGCCCCGGGCCGGTTCGCCTGCCTCGTCGTGGGCGTGCTGGTGTCCGAACTCGTGGCCCTGCTGCAGTGGGGCCTGTTCGAAGTCTTCGTCGACGAGGCGGACCTGTCCCTCGGCGACCTGCGGAACCACCTGCTGCACGCGCCCCTCGCCTTCGGCCTGGTAGCAGGGGTGCTCCTCGCCCTCCTGGTCGCCGGGCCGCCGCGGGCCGGGGGCTCCGGGTTCACCGGCCCGCGCCGCGCCGGATCCGCCGGCGCCGCCAAGGCGCCGCTCCGTCGGAGGAAGGGAGAGACCGGTATGGCGGCCTCGCAGGTGCACACGCCGGTCGGGAGCGCGCCGGGAGACGTCACCCGGTATCTGTGCGCCGCGGCCCACGTCGACGAGAGGTTCGCCGACCGGGTGGTGGAGGACGTCCTGGCCGACGAGACCGGCGCCGTGGCGCCCTCGCCCGATGTCGACCTGGTGGCGGTGGCCCGCCACTGCCTGGCGGCCCGGGAACTCCGTCACCGCCGCGACCTGCGGCTGGCGGGGACGTTCGGGGTGGTGGCGGTGCTCGCACCGCTCTGGCTGGTGTTCACCGCGGTGCTCCTGTCGCTCGTCACGGCGGCGGACCGCTCCCGGCCGGGCCGGGCCACCCGTGGCCGTCTCCAGCCCGGCGGCGGGGTGCTGGTGAACGCCGGCGTCAGGGCCGGGGCGGCGGCGCTCGGCGCCTTCCTCCTCGGCACCGCCGTCGCGTCGCTGCCCGTGTCCGGTTTCCCGGGCTGGCTGCTCGGCGCCTACCTGGCCGGGGTGCCTGCCGCGCTCGCGTCCGTCGGCGCGATGCTGTTCGCGTACGTGACGGTGGCGCGGCACGAACTGGACACCGACCGGCTGCTGCGCACCACCATGACCCGCGAGGCGTTCGCGCGGCAGTCCCCGCCGCCCCTGCCCCGAGGGGAGTGGCTCGCCGACCGGCTGGCGGCCGTCGAGCGGGCGCGGGACGGGAACGTCACCGTCTACAGCGGGTTCTCCCCGTTCATCGGCTACGCGGAGACCGTCTCCAGCTGGTCGATCGCCGTGCCGCTGCTGCCCGCCGACGACCCCGTCGACACGGGGGCGGGCCCCGGTGAGCCGGAGGCCTTCACCGTCGTCGAACTCGTCGGCCACCTGCGCGCACGGCTCCGCGCGATCGCCGCGCGCGGCGACGCCGGGGGGACGGCCGACGCCGACCCGGAGGCCCTCGGGTCCCTCGTCGTCGAGGACCGGATCTTCGCGAACGGCACGATCGTCGGCGGCGACAGCCGGTTCACGGCGCCCGACGGCCTGGCCCCGGCCGCACGGCTGTCGCCCGAGACGGTCGAGGAGATCATGCTGCGCCCGACCGGCGCGGTCCGCCACTGCCTGGCGGTCCACGTGCCGCTGTGGGGCGGGGACGTGGTGCCGAGCGTGTTCCTGCACTTCGCCGCCGCGGGCAGGACCCTGCACCTGCACTGCGACGTCCATGTGCTCGGCCCCGTGGACGCCGCCTACCACGTCGTGGACCACCTGAGCGATCCCCTCACCCCCGAGCGGCGGCGCGGGCTGCTGGTGACCGCCCTCTCCCGCACCGGTCCCGCGTTCCTCCGCGCTCCGTCCCGCGCGCTGCGCCACGCCCGCTTCGAGGTCCGGCACACCCGGCGGACGGTGGACGAACTGACCGCCATGGAGCAGGACCCGCTCTTCGACCAGGGCGCCCGGCTGAGCGTACGGGAGATGGCGCTGAGCCCCGAATACCACAACTACTTCCAGGTCGTGGACGCCGGACGGATCACGTCCGCGGTGGAACGCCACGCCCTCGCCGCGATCCGCGCCTTCCTCGACGCCCGCGGCTACGACACCACCGACTTCCGCAGTCAGCAGCAGACCATCCTCAACCAGGGCCTCATCCAGCAGGGCGGCATGAGCATCATCGGCAACCAGGCGATCGGCGCCGGGGCCAGCGCCACGCAGCACGTCACGCAGCAGCCGGGACCGGCCGCCGCCGGTGCCGCCGGCGGCTCCGGGAAGTAAGGAGTTCCCATGGGCAACGACGACGGCCGTCACGACCCTCCCGTCAACAACGGCCTGGTGATCAAAGGCGGCACCCACTACGTGGGCAACCAGGCGATCGGCCACCGCGCCCAGGCGTTCTCCGGCTCGGTCGGCTTCCGGGCGCAGGACACCGGGCAGGCCGCCCGCATCGGCGAACTCCTCGCGCAGATCGAGCAGTTGCTGGAGCAGCACCGCTCGGAACTGGCCGACCCCGACGCCACCACCACGGAACTGCGGCGCCTGCGCGAGGAACTCGACGAGGAGGAGCCGCAGCCCCCGGTCCTGCGCCGCGCCCTGGACCGCCTGACCGCGTTCGCCCAGCCGGTGGCCCCGCTCGCCGTCGCGGTCGGGGAACTGGCGCAGGCGGTGCGGGGAGTGCTGGGGGCCTGACGGAGCGTCCGGGCGACGGCGGCGAACCGGCCGCCCCTGCTCGCGGGACGACCGGACGGCTGCCCCGCGCCGTTCCGGAGACGGCCCGCAGGCGGCGAAAAGCCCCCCTCCCGGCGGGGAACCCGCCCAGGGACGGCCCAGCCCTGCCCGCGCAGGACCGTCTGGCCGGCGCCGAGGTCTTCGATACGGTGTCTGAACCTCAGCCGACGAAAAACAACCACGACGGCGAGTCAGCCGGCCGGCCAGGCACGCGTGTGCCTCGCTGCACCCCCACCGGCCTCGGCCACGCTGCCGTTGCCGTCGACCGGAGCAACCCGTAACGGCCGGCCCGTGACCACAGTGCCCGAGCCCTCGGCTCGGGAAGCTGCGCGTCTTTGGGGCCGGCCCCGGCGCTGACCTGGATGAGCGGTTTGCTCGGGGCCTCGACGGGCGCTGCCCCGGTCACCGCGGTCGCCCGCTGTTCCCCGCGCGATCCGGTGCGGTTGTGGTGCGGTCCGTCGGCGTTCTGAACCAGCCCAGGGACCTGGGCAAGTACCTCAAAGGTGCTGCTTCGCTGCGCCGACGAGTCGGCTGATGTCGTCGCGGGTCCGTGCTCTCAGCTCGTCCAGCTCAGCCCTGGCGTCCGCCTTCGACAGTTCCGTGATGTCCGCCAGCACGTCTTCCGCGGTCCGGCTCAGCCTGTTGTCATCCGTCAGCATCTGCACCCGGAACAGGGCCTCCTGGGCGCTGGAGCGCAAGTCGTAGGCGCGGATGCGCACCGCGTCGGGGTCCTCCGGTGGCGGCTGCTCATGCTCACAGAACCACAGATGGATCAGACAGCGGCGATAGTTGACCAGTGCGCCGGCGTAGGCGGAGTAGGCGTCGAGTCGCTCCTGCCGAAGCTTCTCGCGGCGGGTGAACTGATGGCTCCTGTCGGTGGTGCGCTGCTGGAACGCCAGAGTGATCCCCGACCCAAGCAGGGTTCCAAGAACGGCTATGGCGCTGGCGATGATGGACTCCACGCCTCAAGCTGATCACGTCTCGCCGCCATGGGTGGGCCGCCGGCCCAACTTTGGCGCCAAGTCGGCGATGCCCTCGGCATTCCTGGTGGGGGGTGGCTCTCGTCTCCGTCGGTGCATCGCGGGGATCCGTGGCGGGATACCGGAACGCGCAGCTGGACAAGGGCATGTGGTCACGCCCTGCCTCGCGTTCTGCCTGGCCCCCGGGAGCTCCCGTTCGTCCTCGTCGGCGGCGCGATCGGCGCCCCCGGTGTCTGGTCCCGCAGCACCGAGGGTGGCCCCTGCCGTGACGGTGTTCCTGCCGGCCTTCCAGGTGGAGGTCAGGATTCTCACGAAGCCTCGCTCGTAACCGGACACGGCCCGCGACGGCCCAGAGGTAGCGAAAAGCCCCCTCCCGGCGGGGAACCCGCAGGCAGGGGGCTTGTTCGGGGCGGTTACTTCTTCTTGCCCTGGTTCTTGACCGCTTCGATCGCCGCCGCGGCGGCCTCCGGGTCGAGGTACGTGCCGCCGGGGTTGACCGGCTTGAAGTCGGCGTCCAGCTCGTAGGAGAGGGGGATGCCGGTGGGGATGTTCAGGCCCGCGATGTCCTTGTCGGAGATGCCGTCGAGGTGCTTGACCAGGGCGCGCAGGCTGTTGCCGTGGGCGGCGACCAGGACCGTGCGGCCGGTCAGGAGGTCGGGGACGATGGCGTCGAACCAGTACGGCAGCATGCGGACGACGACGTCCTTCAGGCACTCCGTCTGCGGGCGCAGCTCCGGCGGCAGCGTGGCGTAGCGCGGGTCGGAGAACTGGGAGTACTCGGCGTCGCGGTCCAGCGGGGGCGGCGGGGTGTCGTAGGAGCGGCGCCACAGCATGAACTGCTCCTCGCCGAACTCGGCGAGCGTCTGGGCCTTGTCCTTGCCCTGGAGGGCGCCGTAGTGGCGCTCGTTCAGGCGCCAGGAGCGCTTGACCGGGATCCAGAGGCGGTCGGCGGCCTCCAGCGCGAGCTGCGCGGTGCGGATGGCGCGCTTCTGGAGGGAGGTGTGGACCACGTCGGGGAGCAGACCGGCGTCCTTGAGCAGCTCGCCGCCGCGCGTCGCCTCCTTCTCGCCCTTCGGGGTGAGGTTGACGTCCACCCAGCCGGTGAACAGGTTCTTCTCGTTCCACTCGCTCTCGCCGTGGCGGAGGAGGATCAGCTTGTACGGTGCGTCGGCCATGTCTCAGAGCGTAATCCAGGTGTTCGCCCTCGCGCGTGGCCGCCCGGCAGCCGGACGTTTGACGGCATCTGTTAATTGAGTGGTGCCCCGATCACCCCTGCTCGTAAGTTGTGGATGCCGCCTGGGACGCTTACATCTTCCGCGTCTCCCGCGTTCCTCGCACCTCTTCTCACATCCGGGGGGACCTCCATGCCGCTCGCCCAGCTGAGACGTGCCGCGCACGAGACCGTCGCGGGGCTGCCCCGGGCGTTCTGGTGGCTGTGGACCAGCACGCTCGTCAACCGGCTCGGCGGTTTCGTCGCCACCTTCATGGCGCTGTACCTGACCCTCGACCGCGGCTACTCCGCCTCGTACGCCGGTCTCGTCGCCGCGCTGCACGGGCTCGGCGGGGTGATCTCCTCCCTGGGCGCCGGGGTGATGACCGACCGGCTCGGGCGGCGGCCGACGCTGCTGCTCGCCCAGGCGTCCACCGCGGTGTCCGTCGCCCTGCTCGGCTTCGTGCAGCACCCGGTCGCCATCGCGGCCGTCGCCTTCCTGGTCGGCATGGCGAGCAACGCCTCCCGGCCCGCCGTGCAGGCGATGATGGCCGACATCGTGCGGCCCGAGGACCGTATCCGGGCCTTCTCCCTGAACTACTGGGCCATCAACCTCGGATTCGCCGTGTCCTCCATGGCGGCCGGGTTCATCGCCGAGGTCAGCTATCTCGCCGGGTTCCTGATCGAGGCGGGGATGACCTTGGTCTGTGCCGTCGTGGTCTTCCTGAAGGTGCCCGAGTCGCGGCCGGCCGCCGCGCCGGGGGACGCGGAGGGCGAGGACCCGGTCGGCCTCGGCACCGTGCTGCGCGACGGGCGGTTCATGAGCGTCGTCGGGCTGTCCTTCCTCGTCGCGCTCGTCTTCCAGCAGGGGTCCGTGGGGCTGCCGGTCGCCATGGGCGAGGCCGGGTTCACCCCGGCCGACTACGGTCTGGCCATCGCCGTCAACGGTGTGCTGATCGTCGCGCTGCAGATTCCCGTCACCCGGTTCGTCGAGCGCCGGGACGCCCGGCGGCTGCTCGTGGTGTCGTCGCTGCTCGCGGGGTACGGCTTCGGGCTCACCGCCTTCGCCGGGTCGGTCTGGGTCTTCGCCCTCACCGTCTGTGTGTGGACCCTGGGCGAGATGGTCAACGCGCCGGTGCAGACCGGGCTCGTCGTCCGGCTCTCCCCGCTCCGGGGGCGCGGCCGCTACCAGGGCATGTACACGCTGTCCTGGTCCGTCGCCGCCCTCGTCGCCCCGCTGATGTCCGGCTTCGTCATCGACCGGCTCGGGGCGGAGTGGCTGTGGGGGATGTGCGCGGTGATCGGCACGGGGGCGGCGGCCGGGTACGCGGCGCTGATGCGCCGGCTGCCCGCCGAGGAGACCGGGGAGGCCGAGGAGACCGGAGAGGCCGGGAAGGCCGGGGGGACCGGGAAGACCGGCGAGGCGGCGCCCGCGCGGCCTCCGGCGGCCCGGGCGGAGGAGGTCGGCGCGGCGTGATGCCGCCGGCCTCCCGGCGCCCGGGAGGCCGGCGGGCACGCTCACGGGTGCATCCGCGCCCCCTTCAGCACCTTGTCCACCGCGTTCTTCGGCCCGTACACCGCGAGCCCCACCAGGTCCAGCTCCTCCGTCCGCACGGCCCGCACCGCCGCCCGGTTGTCGCGGTCGTTGCCCGTGGTGAACAGGTCGCTCGTGAACAGGGCGCGGGGCAGGGACCGGGACAGCACGCGCGCGTGGGCCCGGGTCAGCGTCTCCTTCGTGCCCTCGAAGACCAGGACCGGCTGGCGGAACATCGGCAGGTAGGACACGCCGTCCGCGTCCTCGTACGGCTCCCCGATCACCTCGGGGACCTGGGTGCCCAGGCCGCTGACCAGGAAGGCGGTGACGTTGAGGCGCTGCCAGGGCTCCAGGTCCTCGCGGAGCAGGACGGCGATCTTGGTGTCGAAGCGGATGGGCTCGGCGTGGTCGTTCATGCGCCCCACACTGCCGACGGGCCCGCCGCGGCGTCTTGTACGTTCTTTGCATGGCCGCGCAACGGGAGGTCTCCGCCTGGCGCCCGCAGATCCCGGGCGTCGTGGAGGTCTTCCACGCCCGCTTCACGGAGTACGCCTACCCGATGCACGTCCACCAGGCCTGGACGCTGCTCATCGTCGACGACGGCGCCGTGCGCTACGACCTCGACCGGCAGGAGCACGGCACCCCGCACGACACGGTGTCCCTGCTGCCGCCGCACGTGCCGCACAACGGCTCCCCCGCCACCCCGGACGGCTTCCGCAAGCGGGTGCTGTACCTGGACACCTCGCTGCTCGGCACCGACCTCATCGGGCCCGCCGTCGACGCCCCCGACCTGCGCGACCCCCTGCTGCGGCGGCGCGTCGGCCGGCTGCACACCGCGCTGGCCCGGCCCGGGGAGGAACTGGAGGCCGAGAGCCGCCTGACGCTCCTCGGCGAGCTGCTGCGCGCCCGGCTGCGGCCCCGCTCGGCCCCGCCCGCCCCGCGCCCCGACCCGCCCCTCGCCCGCCGGCTGCGCGACCTCCTCGACGAGCGGCTCGTGCCGGGGATCACGCTGACCGAGGCCGCCGCCCTGCTCCAGGCCCATCCCGCCCATCTCGTACGGGCGTTCAGCGCCGCCTTCGGCATCGCGCCGCACCAGTACCTGAACTCCCGCCGCGTCGACCGTGCCCGCCGGCTGCTCCTCGCCGGCCGGCCGCCGGGCGAGGTCGCGGCGGAGACCGGGTTCTTCGACCAGTCCCATCTCACCCGGCACTTCCGGAGGCTGGTGGGGGTCACGCCGGGGCGGTACGCGCGCGGGGCGGGTGACCGGGCCGGCGCGGCCGGCTGACCGGGGAATCCGCGGAAGCCGTCCCTCCGGCGATCCCGCCGGATAGCGTCGCCTCCATGGAGGATTCACGAAGTACACGGAAGGCACAGGAATTCCAGGATTCCGGCACCGACTCGCGCCCCCCGCGCGCCGGACGGGCCGGACGCGTCTCGGCCGCCGTCGCGGGGGCGGCGGCCCTGGTGGCGCTGAGCGTGGGCGTCGCCCTCGCGGACGGCGCGGAGGACGAGCGGCCTTCCGGCCCCACCCCGTCGGCCGGCGAGCCGTTCCCGGACCCGTCGCCCGAGGAGGGCACCGCCGTCCCCGGCGACGGCACCGGCGGCTCGACCGACGGCGGCACGGGCGGCTGGGACCCGGGCCCCCCGCCCAGCCCGAGCGACGCACCGAGCCATCCGCCGACCACCGGCGAACCCGCCCCCGGCGAGCCCTCGGCCGGCCCCTCCGCGCCGGCCGACCTGGCGGAGCTCGACCGGCGCATCGCGGAACTCGACGAGAAGGTCGACCAGTTGCCCACGAAGAAGGAGCTGGCCGACGCCCTGCGCGCCTTCGCCGACGAACTCGACGGCTAGGCGGACGGACGAGCGGGCGGGACGGGCAGGAGAGCAGAGGACGGGAAGCGGGCGAACCGCGCGGGGCCCCCGGGCCGTTCGCCCGCCCGGGTCCGACGGGACCCGGCCGGCCGCGGGCGGCCCCGGCGGGCTCTCCTCCTGGCTTACTCCTGGGTCCGCCGCGTGAGGTGCGCGAAGGCGTCCAGGTTGCGCGTCGACTCCCCCCGCGACACCCGCCACTCGTACTCCTTGCGGATCGCCGACGCGAAGCCCAGTTCCAGGAGCGTGTTGAAGGCGCCGTCCGCCGCCTCCAGGACCTGGCCGAGCAGGCGGTCGATCTCTTGCGCGGTCACGGCGGACAGGGGCAGCCGGGCGGTCACGTAGACGTCGCCGAGCCGGTCGACGGCGTAGCTCACGCCGTACAGCTTCAGGTTGCGCTCCAGGAGCCAGCGGTGGACGGCCGCCTCGTTCTCGTCGGGGTGGCGGATCACGAAGGCGTTCAGGGAGAGCGAGTGCCGGCCGACGATCAGGGAGACCGTCGTGGAGAGCTTGCGGGTGCCGGGGAGCTTGACCACGTAACTGCCGGGCGCGGGGCTCTCCCATTCCAGTTCGGCGTCCTCCAGGACGGCCTCGACGGTCCGCGCCGCCGTCTTCTCTCCGTCAGCCCTGTCTCGATCAGCCATGGGGGGAGCGTACGCGACGGCGGTGGGCGTGCACGGCGGCCATGTAGACGTCGGCGGTGGCGGCGGCCGCGGTGTCCCAGCCGAAGGACTGGGCGTGCCGGGCGGCCGCCGCGCCCAGCCGGGCGGACAGCGTGGGGTCGTCGGCGAAGTCGCCCAGTACGCGCGCGTAGTCGGCGGGGTCGTGGCCGCGCACCAGAAAGCCGGTCTCCCGGTCGCGCACGGCCACCGGGAGGCCGCCGACCGCCGCGGCGAGGACGGGCGTGCCGGCCGCCTGCGCCTCTATGGCGACCAGTCCGAAGGACTCGCTGTAGGAGGGCATCACCAGCACCGAGGCGGCCCGGAACCAGTCCGCGAGCCGGTCCTGGCCGACGGGCGGGCGGAACCGTACGACGTCGGCGATGCCGAGCCGCGCGGCGAGCTTCTGCAGTCCCTCGGGCTTGGCGAGGCCGCTGCCGCTGGGGCCGCCGACGACCGGGACGACGATGTTCGCCCGCAGCTCGGGGCGCTGGTCGAGCAGGACGGCGACCGCGCGGAGCAGCACGTCGGGGGCCTTCAGGGGCTGTATGCGGCCCGCGAAGAGCGGGATCAGGGCGTCCTGCGGGAGACCGAGCCGGGCGCGGGCGGCGGCCCGGCCGTCGGCCGGGCTGAAGCGGTCGAGGTTCACGCCGGGGTGCACCACGGCGACCCTGGCGGGGTCGGCGGAGTAGTGCCGGACGAGTTCGCCGGCCTCCTCGGCGGTGTTGGCGATCAGCCGGTCGGCGGCGGCGACCACCTGCGTCTCGCCGATGACCCGGGCGGCGGGCTCGGGGGTGTCGCCGTCGGCCAGGTTGGCGTTCTTGACCTTGGCCATGGTGTGCATGGCGTGCACCAGGGGGGCGCCCCAGCGCTGGGCGGCGAGCCAGCCGACGTGGCCGGAGAGCCAGTAGTGCGAGTGCACCAGGTCGTAGTGGCCGGGGCGGTGACCGGCCCACGCCTGCATCACGCCGTGCGTGAAGGCGCACAGCTGCGCCGGCAGGTCCTCCTTGGCGAGGCCCTCGTAGGGGCCCGCGTCGACGTGCCGGACGAGGACGCCGGGGGCCAGTTCGACGGTGGGCGGCAGGGCGGCGGTGGTCGCGCGCGTGAAGATCTCGACCTCGATGTCGATCGCGGCGAGCCGCTGGGCGAGCTCCACGATGTAGACGTTCATGCCGCCGGCGTCGCCGGTGCCGGGCTGGTGCAGCGGGGAGGTGTGCACGGAGAGCATGGCGACCCGGCGGGGACGCCGGTGCAGCCTGAGCCGCGGGGGGGACGCCGGGGAGCGACGCCCGAGCCTGCTGACGTACTGGCTCACGTGGCGTTCCTCCTTGCTGCGGGCGGGCCTTGCGGGGGCACACGGCACCCCCCGGAGGGATGCAACACCGGAGGGCGGCACTCCATTTCCCGGTTCACGGGCTTTGCCGAATCATTACCAGCACTCGCTCAACTGTTCGGGCGCAATCCGCGTGGCGGGTGCGCGGCGGGCGGGGCGCGGTCCTGTGCGGAGGCTGCCGCGCGGACGGTGCCGAACGGGAAGGAGCGGGGGATCGAGCGGGGCGCGCGGCGGGCCCGGCCGCACGGGTACCCGCCTACCCTCGTATCCATGACAGCCCGCGCAGCGCCCCTCCCCCGCTCCCGGCCTCGCCCGAACAGGGGGACCCCCGTGGTGGGGACGGTCACGCGCGGGACGACCAACCCGAACCGGCTGCGCCGGATGGACCGCTGGATCGCGGCCGTGCACGGCGCCGAGCTGCGCCGCGCCGCCGACCCCGTCGTCGTCGACCTCGGATACGGGGCGGCCCCCTGGACCGCGGTCGAGCTGCTGCACCGGCTGCGCGCGGCGGCGCCCCGCACGCGCGTGGTGGGCGTCGAGATCGAACCGGCGCGGGTCGCGGCGGCCCGGCCGTACGCGCGTGAGGGGCTCACCTTCCGGCACGGCGGCTTCGAGATCCCGATCCCCCAGCGGCCGCTGCTCATCCGCGCCGCGAACGTGCTGCGCCAGTACGAGGAGGGCGAGGTCGCCGGCGTCTGGGAGCGGCTGTGCGCCCGCCTGGCCCCGGCCGTCGGGCACTCCCGCGGCGGGCTGCTGGTGGAGGGGACCTGCGACGAGATCGGGCGCCGGCACGTCTGGGTCGCCCTCGGCCCCGAGGGGCCGCGCACGGTCACCTTCGCGACCCGGCTGGGCTCCCTGGAGCGCCCCTCCGACCTCGCCGAGCGCCTGCCGAAGGCGCTGATCCACCGCAACGTCCCCGGCGAACCGGTGCACGCCTTCCTGCGCGACTTCGACCGCGCCTGGGCCGCCGCCGCGCCCTACGCCTCCTACGGCGCCCGCCAGCGCTGGATCCGCGCGGTGCGGGACCTCACGGGCCACTGGCCGGTGACGGACGGGCCGGCGCGCTGGCGGCAGGGCGAAGTGACCGTGCGGTGGGAGGCGTTGGCGCCGCGCGGCTGACGGCGTGGCGCGCCGGGCGCCGGGCGCGGCGCGCGGGGAACGGGGCGCGGGGAACGGTCGCCGCGGGCCGTTCGTCACGGCGGGGGGATCGCCGGGCGGACGGGCCGGGACGTCGGAGGCGGGGAGGGGGGCCGGGCGGGCGGCGGGGAGCGCCGCCCCCGTACGGCCGTCGCACGGCCCTGCCGCCGCGCGCACGGCCTCTGTCGTTCTGCGCGCCGGCATGGCACGATCCCCCCGGCGACCCGGGCTGCCGGCGGTCGATCAGTGGGGGGACACGGGTATGGGAACGGGCAGGCGTGGCCTGATCACGGCGGCCGTGGCCGTGCTCTGCGCGGTCACCGCGACGGCACCGGGCACGGCGTTCGCCGCACCGGCTCCGGCGCCCTCCCCGAGCGCCTCCGCCGGCGCCTCCGCGACCGCCGCGCCCGGCGAGGACCTGGAGGCCGTGCGCGAGCGGCTCGACACGCTCTACCGCCAGGCGGCCCGCGCGACGGACCTGTACAACGCCGCCGAGGAGAAGGTCCGGAAGCAGTCCGCCGAGCTGGCCGGACTGGCGAAGAAGACCGCCGAGGGCCGGGCGAGGCTGGCCGGGCTGAGAGACCGCGCGGGCGCCGCCGCCCGCGCCCAGTACCGCACCGGCGGCCTGCCGGACGAGGCCCGCCTGATGCTCAGCGACGACCCCCGGGAGTTCCTCGACGGCACGGGCCGGGTGCTCCAGGGCGAGCGGGCGGCCGACGGCCTGATCGGGGAACTGAACCGCGCCCAGGAGGACTTGGAGCTGTACGCCCGGGACGCCTCCGCCCGGTGGCGGAAGCTGGAGGAGAGCCGCAGGGCCGAGGCCGAGGCGCGGAAGCGGGTCGAGAAGCGGATAGAGGCCGCCGAGAAGCTGGAGTCCCAGCTGGAGCAGGAGGAGAAGGAGCGCCTGGCCCGGCTGGAGCGGGAGGCCGCCCAGCGGGCGCAGACCGCCTGGCTCGGCTCCGGCGTCCTGCGGGAGATCGACGGCGCGGCGTCCGAGCAGGGCAGGAAGGCGGTGGAGTTCGCCACCGCCCAGGTGGGCAAGCCGTACGAGTGGGGCGCCGAGGGGCCGGAGACGTTCGACTGCTCCGGGCTGACCTCCCGGGCCTGGGCGGCGGCGGGGCTGGCCGTTCCGCGCACCTCGCAGCAGCAGTGGCGGCAGCTGAAGCGCGTCGACGTCGGGGCCATGCGCCCCGGCGACCTGATCGTCTACTTCGCCGACGCCAGCCATGTGGCGCTGTACGTCGGCGACGGCACCATGGTGCACGCCCCGCGCCCGGGGCGGACGGTGACGACGGCGGGAGCGGGATCGATGCCGATCCTGGGAGTGGTGCGGCCGGACGCGTGAGGGCGGCGGGCGGACGGGCCCCGGGCCCGCGGCGTCGCGCGCCCGGGGCGGTCCGGGGCCGCGGAACCGGCCGTACGGGCCCCGGCCGCCGGACGCGCGGGTCCCGCCCGCGCCGCGCGCCCTGTGACGCACTCCACGCCGAACCGGTCGCCAAACCCGTTCAGGACGTGACGTTCGTCATCCCCGCCCCCGGCCGGGACGCCCAACTGCCGTGCGGGAAGCGGCAGATGACGGCGGTGGACGGGCCGACGGCGTGCGTCGCGTCATTCCGCCGCGGTATCGGCACCCGCTATGGTCCCGGCTTGGGGCATCCCCGCTCGACCGGACCGGAGAGCTCGGGGAAGGGCCGAGACCCTCGCCCCCGCCATGCCCTCGGGGGGAGGGAAGGAACCCGAGAAGATGCCCGTACCCGTACCGCGGCAGAGAGCGATCCCGGCCGTGGAGAGCGGTCAGGCGCAGGCCGCGTCCCCAGCCGCCGGGCCCTCCGGGGAACGCTCCGCGGAAGGGGCGCACCGCGCGGACACCGCCCGGACCACCGCGGACAAGACCGGGAACACCACTCACGCCCATCTGACGCTGCTGCTGATCGAGGACGATCCGGCCGGCTCGCCCATCGTGCCCGACCTGCTCGACCAGGCCGGCAAGCCGATCCGCGTCCGCACGGCCCGCAACCTCACCGAGGCCGAGCGGCTGCTGACCGACGACGTCCACTGCATCCTGCTGGACCTCGCCCTGTCCGCGCCGGGCCGGGCGGGCGACGAGGACGACGAGCTGGCGGTGCTGCGGCACGTGCTGGAGCTCGCGCCCCGGCACGCCGTCCTCGCGCTCACCGCGTCCGGCGACGCCGAGCGCGGCGCGGAGGCGGTGCGGGTGGGCGCCCAGGACTACCTGTTCCGCGACGAGCTGGACGGCCGGCTGCTGAGCCGGGCGATCCGGTACGCCGTGGAGCGCAAGCGCTCCGACTCGGCCGAGCGGCGGCTCGCCGAGAGCCGGGTGCGCGCGCAGGAGAACCGCCGGCTGCAGCGCGGCCTGCTGCCCACCCCCCTGCTGGAGGGCTCCCCGCTCCGCTTCGCCGCCCGCTACCGCCCGGGCCGCTCGCGCGCCCTGCTCGGCGGCGACTTCTACGACGTCGTCCGCACCGCGGACGGCACCGTGCACGCCATGATCGGCGACGTCTGCGGCCACGGACCGGACGAGGCGGCGCTCGGCGTGGAGCTGCGCATCGCGTGGCGCGCGCTGACCCTGGCCGGGCTCTGCGGCGATCGGCTGCTCGGCACGCTGCAGGAGGTGCTGGAGCACGAACGGGCGGACGACGAGATCTTCGCGACGCTGTGCACGGTGGACATCGCGCCGGACGGCCGCCGCGCCGGCCTGTGTCTGGCGGGCCACCCGGCGCCGCTGATCGCCGGTCCGGACCGGCCCGCGCGGCTGCTGCCGTACGAGAACAACGGCCCGGCGCTCGGGCTGCTGCCGGGGGCCCGCTGGCCCCGGATGCAGGTGGAGCTGGGCGCCGAGTGGAGCCTGATGCTCTACACCGACGGTCTGATCGAGGGCCGCGTCGGCGCGGGCCGGGAACGGCTCGGCCAGGAGGGCATGGTGGCGATGGTCCGCCGGCAGATCGCCTCCGGCCTGCGCGGTGAGGAGCTGCTGCGGGCGGCGGTGAACGAGGTCCGCGACCTCAACGGCGGCGAACTGGCCGACGACGTGGCGGTCCTGCTGCTGGACCGGGCGCGGTGATCCCGCCGGGCCGGCGGCCCGGACGCCGGGACCCGGCGGCTGCCCGGGCCGGTTCCGCCGGGCCGGCGGTCCGGGTTCCGCGGGCCGGGAACCGTCCCGGCGGGCGCCTCACCGTCCGCCGTTCCACGGCCCGTACGGCCCGTCGCTGCTGGAGCCGCGGCGGCTGCGGCCGCCGCCCGGGAGGCCGCGCAGGGCCGGCCGGACGTCGACCATGTACACGATCGTCGCGATGAGACCGATGATCGGCAGGAACGACAGGATGTTGAAGATCAGGTTCACCACGAAGGCGAGCCCGAGGATGATCAGCCAGAAGGGCTTGGTCTGCTTGTCGGCCGCGCGGTAGGCGTCCTCCCGGCGCGTGGCGGCGTCGATCAGCGCGAAGCCGCTGAAAAGGATCAGGGCGATGCTCAGCAGCCACATGAACCCCGCGAACCCCTGCATCAGCACAACGTCCACCACCAGACTCGGGTCGTCCTCTACGCGGTCACCGTACCCGCAAGCGCAGGTCCGCTACCCGCAGAACGGGCCGGGCACTCCCGAAGTGCCCGGCCCGCGCGGGGCGCCGCCGTGTCACTCGGCGGACGTCGTCCTCCTGGGGGTGGCCTTGCGCACCGGGGCCTTCTTGGCGGCGGCGGCCTTCCCCTCCGAGTCGTCGTCGGTCCCGGTCCCGCCGGCCCCGGTCCCGGCGGGCTTGACCCCGTTGGTCCCGGCGGGCTTGGTCTCCTCCTTGGCCTCGGCCGGCTCGGGGTCCGGCTCGACGGCCACGGCGAGTTCCTCCACGCCCTGGGCGAGGTCCTCGATGCTCTCGGCGGCCTCGCCGCGCCAGGTGCGCACGGCCTTCTCGCCGTGCTCGGCGACCTTCTCGTAGGTCTCCCGGGCCTTGACGGCGTACTCGGCGGCGACACCGACCCCGCGCAGCGCGAGGTCCTGGGCGGTCTCGCCGAGCTTCTTCAGGTCCGCGTCGAAGTTGCTGCCGAGCTTCTTCAGGTCGGTGTCGAGGGTGTTGAGGAACCCGCCGACCTTGGCCTGGAGGGCCTCCTGGGTCTCCTTGACGCGGGCGGTCGCCTTCTCCTGGACGGCCTTCGGGTCGGTGTTGCGCACGGCCTCGATCCGGGCCGGGGCCTCGGCGCGCAGCTGCTCCACCAGGGCGGGCACCTTCTTGGCCTGCCGCAGGGCCAGGTCGGCGGTGCCCGCCGCGAAGTAGAGCGGGGTCGGGTCGCTGAGGGTCTTGCGCAGGTCGTCGGTGATGGCCATGGTGCTGGTCCTCCGGATCGTTCGGCTGGGGGTGGTGTGGGTCCCGCGCTGGAGGCCGGCTGCTCCTGCTCAGCCGGCCGGCTGCTGCGGGCCGGCGTCGTCGCCGGTCGTGCGGGGGCGACGCGCGGCGGTCGCGTGCCCGGCGGTGCCGCCGCCGTCGCCGCCGCGCGTGCGGCGTATCGCGGTGCCGTCGCCACCGGCCGTGCGGGGGCCGGCCGCGGCGGCGCCGCTGTCCGGGGCGTCGTACCGCGCGTCCGCCTCGTCCCGGACGGATGCCTCGTACCGCGCGTCCGCCTCGTCCCGGACGGATGCCTCGTCCCGAACGGGTGCCTCGTCCCGGGCCGTGTCGCCGGCCCCGTCGGGGGCGATCCCGAACCCGTTCTCCTTGCGGAAGGACTCGTAGATCTGGAGCAGCACCTGCTTCTGCCGCTCCGTCAGCGTGGGATCGGCGAGGATGACGGCGCTGGTCTCCACCTCGTCCCGATCCCGTTCGGCGTCGAGGATGCCGGCCCGCACGTACAGCGTCTCGGCGGAGATCCGCAGCGCCTTGGCGACCTGCTGCAGCACCTCCGCGCTCGGCTTGCGCAGTCCGCGTTCGATCTGGCTCAGATACGGATTGGACACCCCGGCGGCATCGGCGAGCTGCCGGAGCGACAGCTGCGCGGTGCGCCGCTGTTCGCGCAGGTACTCACCGAGATTGCCGACGTTGAGCGATGCCATGTCTCCACGATGCCCCACCGTGCTAACTCTTGCAAGCGACCGCTTGCAAGAGTGCGCCACATGGGTGGTCCGGCGGGCGGCGGCGTGCCCGGACGGCTGTCCGTTCCCCGTGGAAACGAGTGGTTCCCGCCCGGCCTGACCGGCGAAGTGAACGGGTCCCGGTCGTTCTGATCGCCGGGGGCCGGCCGGCGTCTCAGCCGGTCGGTGCGCCGATGCGGGTGCGGGTGCGGGTGTACGCGGTGAAGCCCGTGGACTCGTGGAGCCGCTCGGGGACGGGACGTGCGGCGTCGCCGCGCGAGTGGACGACGGCGCGGTGGCCGTCGGCGTCGGCGAAGGCGTGCGGCACCGCGATGCGGGCGGCTCGGGCCAGGCCGGGGTGGGTGCCGACGGACTCGAACTCGCCGGCCCCCTGGTCAGGAGTTCTTGACAGTGATGTCCCCGTTGCTGCTCTTCAGCCGGAGCCGGTACTCACCCGACGGGTCGTCGGCGACACCGATGGCCTTGTCGCCGTTGTTCGTGTCCGCCGTCACCTGGTAGCCGGCCTTCGGCAGGGTCAGGGTGATGTCCCCGTTGGAGGTCCTGGCCTGCACGTCCAGCGGTGTTGCCGGGGTCAGGCTGATCGCGCCGTTGGAGGTCTGTGCCCGGATCCGCGTGCCCTTGATGTCCTCCCCGGTGATCCTTCCGTTGGAGGTCTTCACCTCCACCGCGCCGGAGACGCCGTTCATCTCGATGCGGCCGGAACTGGTGGTCACCTTCACCGCCCCCACCTTGTTCAGGTGGATCCCGCCGCTGGACACCTCGCCGCTCACCGGGACACCGGCGGGAACGTCGACGGTGTAGTCGACCGAGCAGCGGCTGCCGCAGCCGCCGAGGATCAGCACGCCGTTCTCGATCCGGTGGGTGACACCCCGCGGCTTGTCACCGCGGTATTCGACCTCCCGGCGCAAAGACAGCTTTCCGCCGTCCTCCGTGCCGTTGACGGTGACGCCGCCCGATCCGTTCTCCAGCCTCACGGAGGCGATCTCCCCGGACAGTGCGCTGCTGTCCTCGAAGGTCTCGCCCCCGACCAGACCGCAGGCAGCGAGTCCGCCGGCTGCGAACACGGCCGCCGCCGAACCCCCGAGGCAGCGGAGTTGCTGACGCATGGATGTCCCCCAATTCCCGGAGAGTCGCCTGAACAGGCCCGAAGAAAGCGCCGGCCCGGATCCCGCTTCGGGTTCATCGGGTTATCGGGTTCGACGTTCCTCGACGTTATGGCTGCCGCCGTCACGCGACCATGGGGCAAACCCCCGGATCGGCCGAGGGCTGTCCTCACTCCGGACGCTCCGGTCCGCAAGGTCCTGACGCGGAGCCGGCCGCTCCTCGGCAGTCCGCCGGCCGCTCCCCGGCAGTCCGCCGGCGGGCCGGGGCGGAGCCGCCGGCACGTTCGCCCGGGTACGGCGTGCCTCCCCCGGCACCCGCATCACCGGGTGACGGCTCGACCGGCCGGACGCGCACGGACCGCCCTTGCCGACCCACGGGGCCGGCGGCTCCGCAAGCCGCTGGGCAGAGCCGACGAAGGCCGGCGCAAAGGCGCCTCATCGATCCGGATCTCCCGGGAGCGGACGCGGGCGGCCGCACCGCCCCGTCCCCGGCCGCTTGCCTGGATCGTTCAGGCGATTACACAATCGGTCGCGTCAGCGGAGTCGGCGGAGAGGACGGTCATGGCGCGCGCCGGCCTGACCCCGGAACGCCTGACCCGCGCGGGAGCCGAACTGGCCGACGAGGTCGGTTTCGAGCAGGTGACCGTCTCGGCGCTCGCCCGCCGGTTCGACGTCAAGGTCGCGAGCCTGTACTCGCACCTGAGGAGCTCCCGGGACCTGAAGACCAGGATCGCCCTGCTCGCCCTGGAGGAGCTCGCCGACCGGGCCGCCGGCGCCCTGGCCGGGCGGGCCGGCAAGGACGCGCTGGCCGCCCTCGCGAACGTCTACCGCGACTACGCCCGCGAGCACCCCGGCCGCTACGCCGCCGCCCGGTTCCGGCTCGATCCGAAGACGGCGGCCGCGAGCGCCGGCGTCCGGCACGCGCAGCTGACGCGGGCGGTCCTGCGCGGCTACGACCTGGCGGAGCCGGACCAGACCCACGCGGTCCGGCTGCTGGGCAGCGTCTTCCACGGTTACGTCACCCTGGAGCTGGGGGGCGGTTTCAGCCACAGCGCCCCGGACACGGACGAGACCTGGTCCCGGATCCTGGACGCCCTCGACGCCACGCTGCGCAACTGGCCCGCGCCCTCCGCCTCCTGACGGACACGCCGGAACCGGGCCCGCCGGACTCCCCCGGATCGTCCCGCCCCTCACCCGGGAGATTCCCGCGCGGGACCCCGGCCTGGAGCGGGCCGGGCACGGCGGGCGGCCGCACCGACTGCCCGCTCGTGGCCGGTGCGTCGGCCCGCGGCCGGCCACGGCCGGGGCGCCGCGAGGCGTCCCGCGTACGCACTTTTTTGTGCGTACTTGGCAGCGGTCCTCCCTTCGCCGAACCTGGACCCGGGCGAGGGGTGGGGCGCCGGACGCACGAGGGACGGAGGTGACACGCGCGTCAGGGGACCGGCTCGGCGGCCGTCCCGGCCAGCCTCTCCAGCCGCCGGTGGCCCCAGTCCGAGAGGGGGGCCAGCGCCTCGGCGAGGTCACGGCCGAAGCCGGTCAGCGAGTACACGGTCTTCAGCGGCAGCACGTCGTGCACCTCCCGGTGCACCAGGCCGTCCGTCTCCATCTCGCGCAGCGACTGGGTGAGCACCTTCTCGCTGAGGCCCGGCAGCCGCCGGCGCAGCTCCGCGGGGCGGTGCGGTCCGGACTCCAGCAGCCAGAGCAGCGAGGTCTTCCACTTGCCGTCGATCACGGCGATCGCGGCGGTCACTCCGCAGACGTTCGGATCCTGCCGCCGGCGCGTCATCGTTCGCCCCATTCGTCGTCGATCGTGTTTTTCCATCAGGGAGTTGAGCCATGTCCACGTCTTCCGGCCAGTCTGCCGTCACCGTCCTCGGTCTGGGCCCGATGGGCCGGGCCCTGGCCGGCGCGTTCCTGGAGGCGGGTCTGCGGACCACGGTCTGGAACCGTACGCCGGGCAGGGACCGGGAACTGGTCGCGCGGGGCGCCACGGCCGCGCGGTCGGCGGCGGAGGCGGCCGCCGCGAGCGAGCTGGTCGTCGTGTGCGTCGTCGACTACGACGCCGTGGACGCCGTCCTGCGGCAGGAGCGGGTCGCCGACGCCCTCGAGGGCCGCACGGTCGTCAACCTGAGCGCCGACACCCCCGCCCGGGCCCGGGCCACCGCGCGGTGGGCGGACCGGCACGGCGTCCGCTACCTGGACGGCGCGATCATGACGCCGACCACGACCATCGGCACGCCCGACGCGGTGTTCCTGCACAGCGGCCCCGAGGAGCTCTACCGGCGGCACCGGCCCGTCCTGGACGCCCTGGGCGGCACCCACACCCACCTCGGCGAGGAGATCGGCCGGGCCGCGGCCTACGACATCGCCCTGCTCGACGTCTTCTGGACGGCGATGGCGGGTTACGCGCACGCCCTGGCCGTGGCCCGCGCCGAGGGCATCACCGCCCGGGAGCTGGCTCCCTTCGCCCGGGGCATCGGCGCGATCCTGCCGCCGCTGTTCGAGGAGACCGCGCGGGACGCCGACGAGGGCACCTGGTCCGGCGAGGGCAACCCGCTCACCTCCGCGGTGTCGTCCATGGCGCACATCGTCCAGGTCTCCGAGTCCCACGGCATCGACGCGGGCGTGATGCGCGCCGCGGAGGGCCTGGCCCGCCGCGCGATCGGCCTCGGCCACGGCGGGGACGGCTTCATCCGGATCGCGGAGGTGCTGGGCAGGCGCTGACCCCGGGAGCCGGACGGCCTCAGAACGGCAACGGCCGCGCGTGCACCACGTCCAGCCGGGACACCGCCCGGGTCAGCACCACGTACAGCCGGTGCGGGCCTCGCTCCTCCGCCTCCGCGACGGCGGCCGGCTCGACGGCGACGACGTGGTCGTACTCCAGTCCCTTGACGGCGCTCGCCGGGACCACGGCCACCCGGGCGCCCAGGTCCCCGGGGCCCGCCGCGTCGATCCCGGCCGCCGCCAGCACCTCCCGCACCCGGGGCGCGTCCGCGTCCGCGGCGACGACGCCGACGGAGCCCTCCCGGTCCAGCGCGCCGCGCACGGCGGCCACGACCGCGGCGGGCACCTCCTCCGGCGCCGTCCGCCGGAGGCGCAACTCGCCGTCCCCGCGCAGGGAGCGGGCCGGCGGGACGTCGACGTCCAGTCGCCGCAGCAGCCGGTTGGCGAGCGCGACGACCGCCCGCGGCACCCGGAACCCGGTCGTCAGCTCCACCACGGCCGCGTCCGGCTTCCCCAGGTGCGCCAGGGTCGCCGCCCAGGACCGCGCCGCCCACGGGGTGGTGCCCTGCGCCAGGTCGCCGAGGACGGTGAGCGAACCGAACCGGGACCGCCGGGCGATCGCCCGGCACTCCATCGGGGAGAGGTCCTGCGCCTCGTCGACGACGACGTGGCCGTACCCCTCGGGGTGTTCGATCAGCCCGGCGGCCTCGTCGAGGAGGACCAGGTCGGCGGCCGACCAGCGCGCCGACCGCCACGACCGCGGCGGCCTCGCCCACCGCAGCGCCTCCTGTTCGCCGGCGTCCAGCAGCCCGTCGGCCGCCGCCGCCAGCGCCTCCGGGTCGCCGAGGAGCCCGGCGACGACCTCCTCGGGCCGCACCCGGGGCCAGACGGCGTCGAGGTACGCGCCGACCGGCCGGGCCCGCTCGATCCTGCGCAGCCAGGCGGTGGTGCGCGGTCCGCCCCGCCGCTCGGCCTGTTCCCGCAGGCCCGCCACGATCCGGCTGCGCACCCGCTCCCGCCCGACGGCGTACGGCGGCTCTTCCCGCCGCACGTCCGCCACGATCCGCGCCAGTTCCTCCGCCCCGATCCGCCAGCGGTAGGAGCCGTCCGGCACGGCGAGGGAGCCGGCGCCGTCGGTCCGCACCCGCGCGTACAGCGCCCGGCGCAGCACCTCGGCCGTCCGGGCGTCGTGCTTGACGGCGGCGGTCCGCTCGTCGTCGGTCCCGGTGACCGGGTGCCGGGCGATCTCGTCGGCGAGGGTGGACTGGCGCACGCCGGTCTCGCCGAGCGCCGGGAGGACCTGCGCGATGTACGACAGGAAGGTGCGGTTGGGGCCGAGGACCAGCAGTCCGCCGCGGTGGACGCGCTGCGGGTGGGTGTAGAGCAGGTAGGCGGCGCGGTGCAGGCCCACGGCGGTCTTGCCGGTGCCCGGCGCGCCCTGCACGCACACCGACACCGTCGGCTCCTCCCGTACGAGGTCGTCCTGCTCGGGCCGGAGGGTGGCGGCGATGTCCCGCATGGGGCCGACGCGGGGCCGCTCGATCTCCCGGGCGACGATGTCGCCGGGCCCCTCCTCGCCCCGGGCCAGGTGCTCGTCCTCCAGGCTCGTCAGGTCGGCGGAGTCGCCCCGGCTGCCGGGCGCCCACCCGAAGCGCCGCCGCACGGCCACGCCCTGCGGGTCGCGCGCGGTGGCCTGGTAGAAGGCGCGGGAGACGGGGGCGCGCCAGTCGACGACGAGGGGCGGGGCGGCCGGGTCCTCGGTGATCCGCAGCCGTCCGATGTGCAGGGTCCGGTCGGCGGCCGCCGGCCGCGGGCGCCCGGAGTCCTCGCCGTCGCTCTCCGCGAAGTCCAGCCGGCCGAAGAACAGCGGCCCCTCGGGCAGTGCGCGCAGCGCCCTGGCCCGGCTGCGCAGCCGGTACCCGAGCACTTCGGCGTCGGCGCCGGACGCGGAGACGTCCTCACCGGTGACGACCTGTTCCCGGGCCTCGTCGACCATGGCGGCGAGGGCGGCGCGGCAGTGGTCGTGGTGGGCGCGTTCCCGGTCGAGTTCGTGGTGGAGGGCGGGGTCGGTCGGTGTCATTCCACCGAGCGTACCGAAAAACGTAACTCAGTTAAATTCTTTACTCGGTCACGTCCGAGTGAGGTGCGGCAGTCCGCCCGCCAGCGCCTCGAACGCCCGCTCCGCCGCCGCCACCGCGTCCGCCCGCACGTCCGCCACCCGCTCCCCCGCCGCGATCCGCCGCCAGTTCTCCTGCGCGAGGATCCGCTGCACGGCGACGATCTGCCCGGCGGCGAGCCGGGCGTCCAGCCCGCCCCCGAGGGCCTCGGCGAGCGCGGCCTCCGACCGCTCCAGGTGCCCGTACAGGCGGGCGACCAGGGCGGGAGTCCCGTAGAGCAGGGCGTGGAAGGCGAGCACGTCGGGGTCGTCGTTGAGCCCGGTGACGGGGTCGCACCGCTCCAGCCCGGCCAGGAAGTGCCGCCGCAGCGCCTCGACGGGCGCCGTCGCCGCCCCGGCCACCACCCGCGCGGCCTCGTCCTCGTGATCGGCGATCCGGTACAGGACCAGGTCCTCCTTGGCCGGGAAGTACCGGAAGAGGGTCGGCTTGGAGATCTCCGCCGCGGCGGCCACCTCGGCGACGGACACCGCGTCGAACCCCCTCTCCACGAAGAGCCGGACGGCGATGTCCGACACGGCCTGGTACATCCGCTGCTTCTTGCGCTCACGCAGCCCGGGCTCGCTCATGCCGGTGAGCCTACGCAGCGGACCGGCCGCAGGGACACGCGCGAGCGCCGGTCCGCCCGGTCACCCGCATCGCCAAGCCGTCCACCCCGCCCGGCCGTCCGGCCCGCCCGCCCAGCCGTCCGGATGGTCCGCCCCGGCTTGCGGACCGGGTCGTCCTCACAAGCCGCCGGCCGGGCCCCTCCCCGAGGAAGCCGGGGACCCGGCCGGTCGGCGCCACCGCACAACGGCCGTCACCGCAGCCACCGCCGCAACCACCACCGAGAAGCACGCCACGGACACGCCCACCCGTCGCCGTCGCGGAGGAGCGCCCTCAGAACAGGTCCGGGCACCACGGCCGCCTGGACGTACGCAGCAGGGCGTCGGCCCGCCGGGCGGCGCCCGCTCGTTCCTCCCGCACCCGGCCCAGCGCCGCGAGCCGCACCGCCGACTCGTCCCCCAGCCACAGCGCCGCCAGCTCGCCGGCCCCCAGCGTGAGATCGGCGCTCCCACCGGTCGGCGCGCAGGACGCCCCGTCGGGGCCCGCCTCCAGCCGGTACCGCCCGCCGGCCGGCCCGCCCTCGTCCACGACCTCCAGCACCAGCGAGCCCGGCCCGCCGTACGTCCGCGCCTCCAGGGCCCGTACGACGTCCAGGATCCGCACCCACAGCCAGTCGGCCTGCGTGGTGACGCGGGCCGCGCGGGGGTCCGGCAGGAAGAGGGGGAGCAGGTCGTCGGGGGCCCGCCGGCCGCTCTTCACCCGCGTGATCCAGTCGATCGAGCAGAGGTAGTGCCACAGGGCGCGCTCGGCGGCCGGGGTCACCCCGATCAGCCAGTTCACGCTCGCCGTGGTCAGCGGCTGCTTGTTCTCGCCCCACCGGTCGTCCGCCTCGTACGACACCATGCCCTCGACCTCGCCGGACGCCGAGCGGTACACGGCGTAGAAGGGCTCGGTCCACGACGGCTCGAGGCGGACGACGCCGGTGTTGACCTTCCACCACAGCTCGTCGCGGCTCACCGCGCCCGGCTGGGCCCGGCGCAGCCGCTCGTGCAGCTCGGGACCGAGCTTGCGGACGTCCTCGCCGTCCACGAGGTCGACCCGGCCGCCGTCCTCCGGGCCCGCCCGGCGCGGGTCCAGCCCGGCGCGCGGCACGTCGACGGTCCACTCGGCGGTCCAGGTCGCCGGGCCGAAGCCGTACCGGCCGTAGATCGGGTACTCGGCGGCGATCAGCGTGGCGACGACGTCCCCGCGCTCCTTCGCGGCCGCCAGGTCCCGGGTGATCATCCGGGTGAGCAGGCCGCGGCGGCGGTGGGTGGGGCTGACGGTGACGCTCGAGACGGCGTCGGCCGCCACGGGCCTGCCGCCGACGGCGGTGATCTCCTGCGCGAAGGAGCGGAGCGTCGCCACGCAGCGGCCGTCGTCGAAGGCGCCGAGGAGCCGGCCGGGCACGAACTGGTCGCGCCGCGCCCTCACCTGTTCCTCTGTGACGACGGGCTCGCGCAGGAAACCGGTGTGCCGGGCGCGGATCCACTCGGGCAGCTCGGCCTCGGTGACGGCGCGTACGTCGGTGTCGGAGTGCGGACGGCTCATGGGGCCACCGTAGGTGCCGCGCGGGGAGGCGGTCGCGGGATTATCACCGGGGCGCCCGGAAGCCGGACCACCGCCCGGAAGGCGGGCCGTCGGCACCGCCCGGTCCCCACCCGCGGCCCGGAAGCCGGACCACCGCCCGGGAGGCGGGACGTCGCCGGGGAGGTCACCCGCGGTCTCCCGTGGTCCGGCGCGCCGTCACCCGAGCAGGTCGTCGACTTGTGCTTCCCCGTCACGGTACCTGCGGGCGATCTCCGCGCCGCAGCCGTCGGCGGTCCGCTGCAGCCGCTGCCGTCTGCGCGACACCCGCTGCTCGTACCGCGCGAGCCGGTTCATCGCGGTGTTCAGCTCCAGGTCCGTCCGGGCCGCCAGGTCCGACAGCTCCACCTCGGCGAGCATCTCCGCCGCCAGCCGCCGGGCCTCCTCGCCGTGCGGGGTGTCCAGCGTCACGTGGCGGGCCGAGGAGCGGTGCCGGGCCGGGGCGTCCCGCAGGATCTCCGCGAGCCGCTCGACCACGGACGTCCCGCCCGCGGCGGAGGAGGCCGCCTCGGGGGAGCGCCGGGCCAGCTCCGCCCGCAGGATGTCGATCCGCCCCTGCAGCAGCCGCCGTACGTAGCTCAGGTCGGCCTCCTCGCGCTGGGCGCTGCGGCGCAGGGCGCGCAGTTCGGGCAGGCTCAGCGCGGCCAGGTCGGACGGCTGGGGGCGGTCCCCGCCCGACGGGCTCGGGGGAGGATCCGGGGGCAGGTGCGGGCTGTCGGTGCGCTGCACGGGGGGCCGGGGCATCTCCCGCCCGACCGCCTGGGCCAACGAGACAGCCCCGAGGGGCTGTCCCATGCTCGGTGTGCTCATCTGTCTCAACCGTCCCCTCGACCGGCTATTGGGAGCATCGTGCCACCCCGGGTGGACAAGAAGTGACCGAGTGCGCCCGATCCGCCCCGGATGGGGGGTTACGGAGTGAAAAGAAAGCTAAAAGATCATCCGTACGGGCCGCCCGGCAAGCGCCCGTGACGGCACGGCATCATGGCCGCATGCGTGCAGTGGTACAGCGGGTGGACGGCGCGAGCGTCGTCGTGGACGGCGAGACGGTGGGGGCGTTCGAGGGCGAGGGCCTGTGCGTCCTGGTCGGCGTCACCCATGAGGACACCGAGGAGACGGCGGCCCGGCTCGCCCGCAAGCTGTGGACGCTCCGCATGCTGCACGACGAGCGGTCGTGCAGCGACACGGGCGCGCCGCTGCTGGTCGTCAGCCAGTTCACGCTCTACGGCGACGCCCGCAAGGGCCGCCGCCCCACCTGGAACGCGGCCGCCCCCGGCGATGTCGCCGAGCCGCTCGTCGACGAGGTCGTCGCCCGGCTGCGCGCGCTCGGCGCGACGGTGGCGACGGGCCGCTTCGGCGCCCGGATGCGGGTGTCCCTGACGAACGACGGCCCGTTCACGGTGCTGCTGGAGATCTGAGGTCTCAGGGCTCGACGACGACTTCCTGCGCCGCCGCCGTGTCCCCCGCCATCAGCCGCGCGTCCACCGGGACGTTCCGCTTCACCAGGGCGAGGGCGACCGGGCCCAGCTCGTGGTGGCGTACGGAGGTGGTGACGAAGCCGACCCTGCGGCCGTCGGCGCCGTCGTCCGCGAGGCGGATCTCCGTGCCGGGCGGCGGCAGGTGCACCTCGCTGCCGTCGAGGTGCAGGAAGACCAGCCGGCGCGGCGGCTTGCCCAGGTTCTGCACCCGGGCCACGGTCTCCTGTCCCCGGTAGCAGCCCTTGTGCAGGTGCACGGCCGTGCCTATCCAGCCCAGTTCGTGCGGGATGGTGCGGTGGTCGGTCTCGAAGCCGAGCCGCGGCCGGTGGGCCTCCACGCGCAGCGCCTCGTACGCCAGCAGCCCGGCCGGCGGGCCCGCCTGCCGCGCGTACGCCGCCAGCTCCGCGCGCGGCAGGAACAGGTCACGGCCGTAGGGGGTCTCGCGGACGACGACGCCGTCCGGGGCCTCGGCGATGGAGCCGGCCGGCAGGTGCACGACCGCGAACTCGTCCGTCCGGTCGGCGACCTCGACCTTGTAGAAGAACTTCATCGACTCCAGGTACGCGATCAGCGCGTCCTGGGTGCCGGGCTCGACGTGGGCCCAGACCGTCTCGCCGTCGTCGACGAGGTAGAGCGCGTGTTCGATGTGACCGTGGGCGGAGAGGATGAGCGCCTCGGTGGCCTGGTGCGGCGGGAGGTCGCTGACGTGCTGGGTGAGCAGCAGGTGCAGCCAGCCGAGCCGGTCCTCGCCGGAGACGGTCACGACGCCGCGGTGGGAGAGGTCCACGAACCCGGTGCCGCCGGCCAGGGCACGCTGTTCGCGGAACAGGTCGCCGTAGTGGGCGGCGACGCCTTCGTCCACGCCCTCGGCGGGGACGGCGCCGGGCAGGGACAGCAGAGGGCTCTTCATATGCCTAGCCTACGACTCGGTACTTGAACCCTTCAGGGAACAGTCCTTGCACCGGCCGAAGATCGCGAAGTGCTTCATGTCCGTGTCGAAGCCGAACGTCTCGCGCAGCTTGGCGGTGAACTCGGCGGCCACCTCCAGGTCCGCCTCGATCACATGGGTGCAGTCGCGGCAGACCAGGTGGATGTGGTGGTGCCGGTCGGCCAGGTGGTACGTCGGCGCCCCGTGCCCCAGGTGCGCGTGGCTGACCAGCCCCAGTTCCTCCAGGAGCTCCAGGGTCCGGTAGACGGTGGAGATGTTGACCCCCGACGCCGTCTTGCGCACTTCGCTGAGGATGTCGTCGGGGGTCGCGTGCTCCAGGGTGTCCACGGCTTCGAGCACGAGTTGCCGCTGCGGGGTCAGCCGGTAGCCGCGCTGCCGCAGATCGCTCTTCCAGTCGGTGCTCACCACACGGAGAGTCTAGGCCGACCGGCGCCGGAGCTCACTTGAAGAACGCGATCCCGTCGTCCGGCAGGTCGTCGGGAAGGGCCTTGGCCCAGCGTTCGACCTCCTCCGGGGTGACGACCTTCTTCAGGTGGGCCGACATGTAGGGGCGCAGGCCGACCTCGGGGGTCTGCTTCTCGCCGACCCACATCAGGTCGCTCTTGACGTAGCCGTACAGGCGCTTGCCGCCGGTGTAGGGGCGGGAGGCGGCGGTGCGGGCCACCGCGTCCGTGACGAGGTCGATCTGCGGCTTCTTGTCGGCCAGTTCGCCGTACCAGATCTCGACGACGCCGTCGTCGCGGGTCATCGTCACCTCGACCTTGCGGTCGGCGTCGACGCGCCAGAAGCCGTGCTCGGTCTCCAGGGGCCTGACCTTGTTGCCGTCCTTGTCCAACACCCAGGTGTGGGAGTGGTACTCCAGGAAGTCCCGGCCGTCGTGCGTGAAGGTGACCTCCTGCCCGAAGTTGCACTTCTCGGCGCCGGGGAAGTCGTGCACACCCGCGCCGGCCCAGTTGCCGAGCAGGAAGGCGAGGGGGACCAGGTCCTTGTGCAGGTCGGACGGAATCTCGATCATGAGCAGCTCAAGGGTCTCGTACGTCTGTCGGGGCGGTTCAGCGCTGGCCCTGGAACAGCTTCTTCACGGTCAGTCCGGTGAAGGCGAGGACGCCGACGCAGACCAGGACCAGCAGGGCTTCGAAGAAGATCGTCACGGGTGCTCCTCGATTGAGCGGTGCGGTGCGTGCGCTACGTGCACAGGGCCGGGCCCCAGCTTACGCGGCCGGGGCCCGGCTCTCCCTGTGAGGTGCGCCCCGCCCCCGGGCCGTACGATTCCGGCATGGCGAAGAAGCTCGTGATCAAGGTGACGGCGGGGGCCGACGCCCCGGAGCGCTGCTCGCAGGCGTTCACGGTGGCGGCCGTGGCCGTGGCCAGCGGTGTCGAGGTCTCCCTGTGGCTGACCGGGGAGTCGTCGTGGTTCGCCCTGCCGGGCCGGGCCGCCGAGTTCGAGCTGCCGCACGCCGCCCCGCTGCCGGACCTGATCGACTCGGTGCTGGCGGGCGGCCGGATCACGCTGTGCACGCAGTGCGCGGCCCGCCGGGGGATCACCGAGCGGGACGTCGTCGAGGGCGTGCGGATCGCGGGCGCGCAGGTCTTCGTCCAGGAGGCGCTGGCGGACGACACGCAGGCGCTCGTCTACTGATCCCGGCCCTCGGCCGCCGGTCACGCAGGCGCTCGTCTACCGATCCCGGCCCTCGGCCGCCGGCTCACGGGGGTCCGGCGCGTCCGGCGTCGCCGCGGCGGGACGCGTCCGCTGCCCCTCGCGCGAGCGGTGCCGCTCGCTCAGTGCCGTTTCCTTCCGTCCAGTTCGTCCCACCACTCGTCGGACTGCGGGTCGCCGGAGGGGTCGTCCCACCAGCGGTCGTCGGGGCCGCGGCGGTTGGCGACCACCGCGGCGACCGGCGGGATGACCATCGCCACCAGGCACATGCCGACGGCCGCCGGCACCGACCAGATGCGCACGACGCCCCAGGCCAGGACGAACAGCGCCAGGCAGGTGCCCATCAGGGCGAAGTACATGTGCCGCCGTCGTGCGTACATGTGTCCAGCGTAGGCCCGGGGAAGGCGGTCGCACGCCGGGGACGACGAGGGGCGGGAACGGCGACGGGCCGTGTCCCCCGAGTCGTTCGACTCGGGGGACACGGCCCGTCGGCCGTCGTCCGGCGCGGGCGCCGGACGACGGGCCGTCAGACGGCGATCGCGACCTCGGCCAGGCCGCCCTTCTGGGCGACGACCGTGCGGTCGGCGGTGGCGCCGGGCACGAGGGCGCGGACGGTCCAGGTGCCCTCGGCCGCGTAGAAGCGGAACTGTCCGGTGGCGGAGGTCGGGACCTCCGCGGTGAACTCGCCGGTCGAGTCCAGCAGACGGACGTAGCCCGTCACCGGCTCGCCGTCGCGGGTCACCTGGCCCTGGATCGTGGTCTCACCGGGCTTGATCGTCGAGGCGTCCGGGCCGCCGGCCTTCGCTCCGCACATGTCGTACTCCTGAAGAGAGGTCCTGAAAGGTCGGTCGGGTGGTGGGTTACTTGCCGGTGCCGAGCTCGATCGGCACGCCGACGAGGGAGCCGTACTCGGTCCAGGAGCCGTCGTAGTTCTTGACGTTCTCCACGCCCAGCAGCTCGTGCAGGACGAACCAGGTCAGCGCGGAGCGCTCACCGATGCGGCAGTAGGCGATGGTGTCCTTGGACAGGTCGACGTTCTCCTCCTCGTAGAGCTTCTTCAGCTCCTCGTCGGACTTGAACGTGCCGTCGTCGTTGGCGTTCTTCGACCACGGGATGTTGCGGGCGGTCGGGACGTGGCCCGGGCGCTGCGACTGCTCCTGCGGCAGGTGCGCCGGGGCGAGCAGCTTGCCCGAGAACTCGTCGGGGGAACGGACGTCGACCAGGTTCTGCGAGCCGATCGCCGCCACCACGTCGTCGCGGAAGGCGCGGATGGCGGTGTTCTGCGGCTTGGCCTTGTACTCGGTCGTCGGGCGCTCGGGCACCTCCTCGACCAGCTCGCGGGCGTCCAGCTCCCACTTCTTGCGGCCGCCGTCGAGGAGCTTGACGTTCTCGTGGCCGTACAGCTTGAAGTACCAGTACGCGTACGAGGCGAACCAGTTGTTGTTGCCGCCGTAGAGGATCACCAGCGTGTCGTTGGCGATGCCCTTGGCCGACAGGAGCTTCTCGAAGCCCTCCTGGTCGATGAAGTCGCGGCGGACCGGGTCCTGGAGGTCCTTGGTCCAGTCGATCTTGATCGCGTTGCGGATGTGGTTCTTGTCGTACGCGGACGTGTCCTCGTCGACCTCGACGATCGCGATGTTCGGGTCGTCCAGGTGCTGCTCCAGCCAGTCGGCGTCGACCAGGACGTCGCTGCGGCTCATGCTCTTCTCCTCCGGGGCAGTTGCGGCGGGGCGTGCGAGTGAGGGGTGCGCGCTCGGACGAGACGGCGCACGGATGCCCTGAGCAGGGCGGGGGATGCGGAAGGCGGGGCTTCCGCTCAGAAGGCGCGACAGAGCATGGCGGCAACGCGGCACAGGTCCACTGCCCGCCGCTTCGTGAGATCCGCCTGTCGCTCCATGGTCCCGATCGTAGGGACGGACCGGCGGACGTGTCACCGGCGTGTCGCATCGTGAGACGGGATTGTCCGGAATGCGGGACGAAAACCCGTGCGACCAGGGGCCGCGCGGCTCCCGGGCGTCCGGGTCCGCGGGTGCATCTGCGGTACGGACAGCACGTCTCGCCTGTCGGACGGGGCGCGGGCCCGCGCCGCCGGTCCCGGACGGCCGGCCGTGGCCGCCGGCGCCCGCGCTCGCGTCAGCCGTGCTCACGGCGGCCGCGGGACGTCCTTACCCCACCAGCCTGACGTTCGAACCCCGCACCGTGATCTCCACGCCGTTCCGCGCCGGCTCCACCTTGTCGAGCCGGACGCCGCCCGGCAGCCGGCCGATCTTCTGCTCGAAGTCGGTGACGGCCCGCACCCGGGACTCGGCGAGCTGGACGCCGCCGAGCCTGGGCAGCTCGCCGGCCTGCACCCGCACGGTGTCGCCGTCGACCACGCTGACGGTGCTCAGCACGTACACCGGCTCCGGCAGCTCGGTGCCCAGCACCGTCGCCTCGACCTCGACCTTGATCTTGCCGTTGCCGCCGTCGGAGAGCCCGACGACGTCGGCGGTGACCCCGGGGGCCACCTGGGTGGGCTCGGGCTTGGCGGTCTTCAGCAACTCGTCGTAGGTGATGAGGGCGGTTCCGGCGGCGTCGGCCGCGGTGACGGAGCCGAAGTCGCCGGAGAACTCCACGCCCCTCATGTCCGCCCGGAGGTCGTCGATACGGATCTTCCCGGCGCCGTCGCCGGTGGCGGCCTCGTAGTCCTGGATGCCGACCTCGACCTCGTCCAGTTCGCCGCCGGCCACCTGGGTGAGGAAGGGGAAGCCCTTGATGGACACGTCCGGGGCGGCGCTCAGGTTCTCGGCGGCGCGCAGCCGGTCCGCCGCCTCGTCCTCCGCGAAGCCGACCGCCAGGCGGTCCAGGGCCACGAAGAGGCCGCCGAGGATCACGACGAGGATCAGAAGTATTCGCAGTGCGCGCATGTGCTGCTCTCTCCCGGCCGGGCGGTCGACGGCGGCGGTCCTGACGACCGGCGGCCGTCCTGCGCGAGGGTAACCCCGCCCGTGACGGCCGCCCGGGAATTGTCGATCACCTGTGACACCGCGTGGCTAGCCGAGCGCCCGTCCCAGCACGTAGACGAGCGGCGCCGCGCACGCCAGCGGCAGGGCCACGCCCGCCGTGAAGTGGACGAACCGGGACGGGTAGTCGTAGCTGGCGACGCGGTGGCCGATCAGGGCGCACACCGCCGCGCCCGCGCCGAGCAGCGCGCCCGGTGTCCCGAGCCCCGTCGCCGCGCCCACCGCGATGCCCGCGCCCGCCGCCGCCAGCAGCGCGACCACCACGGACACCGGCGTCGGCAGCGGCAGCGCGCGGGCCGGGACGGCCACCGCCACGGCGGCCGCGCCGACGGTCACCGCGTCCGCGTCGGCGGCGAGGTAGCCGCCCGCGACGATGGCCAGCGCCGCCGCGGCCACGGTCGCCATCAGGCCGTACATCCGCTCGTCCGGGTCGGCGTGCGAGCGCAGGTGCAGGACCAGGGAGAGCAGCACCCACACCCCGAGCGTGCCGAGGATGGCCGCCGGGGAGCGTCCGGAGACCAGCAGCGCCGCGTCCGCGACGAGCGCTCCGGCGAAGCCCAGCGCGATGCCCTGCCGGGCGGGCCACATGCCGTTCAGCCGGAACCAGCCGGCGGCGGTGACGGCCTGGAGGACGGCGAGCGGGACGAGGAGGGCGTACGTGCCGATCGCGGCCGTGCCGGCCAGCAGCAGCCCGAGCAGCGCCGTGAGCGCGGCCGGCTGCAGGCCCGGCTCGATGATCGGCGAACGGCCCTCGGCCCGGGCCCGCTGGGCGTCCGTGATCCGCGCGTTGCCGCCGAGGGTGGCCGGGCCGTACTCCGGGACGGCCTCGGGGGACGCCGGCGGGGTGGGCGGCTGCGGCTCGGGCTGGGGCTGCCGCCGGGGCCGGGGCTGGGCCTGGGGCTGGAAGTGCGGGGCGGACGTGTGGTGGGCCCCGGTCGGCTGGGGCTGCTGGTACCGCTGCGGCTCGGCGTACGGCGGCTGCTGATGCCCGTAGGACTTCTGCGGGCCGCGCGGCTGCTGATAGGCCTGCTGCGGCTGCGGCTGCCGGTGACCCTGCTGGGGCTGCTGGTAGGCCTGCCGCGGCTGCTGGTAAGCCTGCTGGTGCCCTTGCGCCTGCTGGTACGTCTGCGGCTGCGGGTACGCCTGTGACTGCTGATAAGCCTGCTGCGGCTGCTGGTAGACCTGCTGCGGCTGCTGGTGGGCCTGCTGCGGCTGCTGGTGGGCCTGCTGCGGCTGCTGGTAGGCCTGCTGCGGCTGCTGATACGTCGGCCGCGGTTCCCCGTGGCCCTGCGCCGGCGGGTACGCCGTCTCCGCCGCCGGGACCGGCGGCTGCGTCTGGGTCTCCCAGGTCTGGCCCTGCCACTGCTGGGTGTGCGGCTCGTCGTACCCCTGCTGGGGCCAGGCCTGGGGCTGCTGGGACTGGTGGGGCTGCTGCTGGTACGGGTCGTGCCCCTGGTACGGCTGGTTCGTCACTGGTCACCCTCCTGCGAACGGCGGGAGCACCTCGACCGTGCCGCCGTCGGCCAGCCGTACCGTCTCATGCCCGCGGGTGCCCACGGGGTCACCGTCCACGAGGAACGAGCACCGCCGCAGGACGCGCGCGAGTTCGCCGGGGTGCCGCTCGCGCACCGCGTCGAGCGCCTCGGCGAGCGTGGCCGCCTCGTACGGCTCCTCGGCCGTCCCGGCCGCGGCCTTCGCGGCGGCCCAGTAGCGCACCGTGACCTTTGCCATCTGGTTCCTCAATCGATCGGACGGTGGACACCGTCAGGCTAGCCCGCCCGGGTGACCGCCCAGTCCCCGATCCGGTGCAGCAGCTCGTCGCCGGCCGCGTGCTCGGCGTGGCCCATGCCGGGCTCCAGCCAGAGTTCGCCGTGGTCGCCGGCGGCCTCGGCCAGCATCCGGGGGTGGTCGACGGGGAAGTAGCCGTCCCGGTCGCCGTGCACGATCAACAGCGGGGTGGGCGCGATCCGCTCCGCCGCCTCCACCGGCGACAGCGGCACCGGGTCCCAGTCCCGGTGGTGGATGCGCGTGCGGAAGCCGTAGCGGCCCACCACCCGGCCCGCGGGGCGGGTGACCAGCCAGTGCAGCCGGCGCATGGGGGCCGTGCCCCGGTAGTACCAGCGCGCCGGCGCGCTCACCGACACCACGGCGTCCGTGCGCGCCTGCGGTCGCGCTCCCCTGCTCCCCGCGTGCTCCCGCTCCTCCTCGGGCGGGTTCGCCCCGTACAGCGCCGCGTGCCGCAGCACCACCGAGCCGCCCATCGAGAAGCCGACGGTGACCACGCGGGTGTGTCCCAGCTCGCGCGCCCACGTCACCGCCGCCGCCAGGTCGAGCACCTCCCGGTCGCCGACCGTGGACCGCCCGCCGGACGCCCCGTGGCCCCGGAACGAGAAGGTGACCACGGCCCCGTGCCGCGCGAACGCCCGCGCCACCCGCCGCACGTGCGGGCGGTCCGCGTCGCCCGTGAAACCGTGCGCGACCACGAACACCGGGCCACGGACGGGTGTACGGGAGGCGTCGTGCACGGCCGCGCCCGGTTCGTATACGGAATCGATCCGCACCCCGTCGGCGGTGTACAGAAACGTCCGCAAAGGTGCGCCTGTGCGCGTCTCGGATTCCGGACGAAAGGCGGATCGGGTCCCATGACCTGCCGAAGGGGTGCTCATGTCGGCTATTGTGCTGCGCATAGGACTCGGGCAACGTAGCCCCCGGGTCCTTTTGTGCTTTCGGAAGCGTTGTATACGAAGCGGAAAACCGCAGGTGTACGGGCCGTCGAACGCATAGCGGCTCCCCGGAGCCGCCGCGGGTCCCAGGGGCGCGGGATTCGCACCGTACGAAGCAGTGCCGCAACGTCCTCGTAGGGACCGAGGAGGAACCAGACGTTATGGGCGAGCGAACCGTGCACGAATGGACGACGACCCGGGCAGGTGGAGTGCGATGAGCTCTCTGCTGCTCCTGACCAACGCCCTCCAGCCGTCGACGGAGGTGCTTCCCGCCCTCGGCCTGCTGCTGCACAACGTGCGGGTGGCCCCGGCGGAGGGCCCCGCACTCGTCGACACCCCCGGTGCCGACGTCATCCTCGTCGACGGGCGGCGCGATCTGCCGCAGGTGCGCAGCCTGTGCCAGCTGCTGCGCTCCACCGGCCCCGGCTGTCCCCTGGTCCTCGTCGTGACGGAGGGCGGCCTGGCCGCCGTCACCGCCGACTGGGGCATCGACGACGTCCTCCTCGACACCGCCGGGCCGGCGGAGGTGGAGGCCCGGCTGCGGCTGGCCATGGGCCGGCAGCAGCTCGTCGACGACGACTCCCCCATGGAGATCCGCAACGGCGACCTGTCGGTGGACGAGGCCACGTACAGCGCCAAGCTCAAGGGCCGGGTCCTGGACCTGACCTTCAAGGAGTTCGAGCTGCTGAAGTACCTCGCCCAGCACCCGGGCCGGGTCTTCACCCGCGCCCAGCTGCTGCAGGAGGTGTGGGGGTACGACTACTTCGGCGGCACCCGGACCGTCGACGTCCACGTGCGGCGGCTGCGCGCCAAGCTCGGCCCCGAGCACGAGTCGCTGATCGGCACCGTCCGCAACGTCGGCTACCGGTTCGTCACCCCGGAGAAGCCGGAGCGGGGCGACCGCGCCGCCGAGGAGGCGAAGTCCGCGTCCGCCCCGGCAAAGGCGGAGAATGCGGACGCGCCGGCCGCCGCCGAGGTCACGGCCGAGGCGTAGGAAGCGGCGTACGCCCTGCCCAGGGGCGTTCCATCCGCGTAGACTCCGCGCGTGGCCAAGGTGACTCGGGATGACGTGGCACGACTGGCGGGGACGTCCACCGCCGTCGTCAGCTACGTCATCAACAACGGACCCCGGCCGGTCGCCCCGGCCACGCGCGAGCGTGTCCTCGCCGCGATCAAGGAGCTGGGCTACCGGCCCGACCGGGTCGCCCAGGCGATGGCGTCGCGGCGCACGGACCTCATAGGCCTGATCATCCCGGACGCGCGCCAGCCCTTCTTCGGGGAGATGGCGCACGCGGTCGAGCAGGCCGCCTCCGAGCGCGGGAAGATGGTCCTGGTCGGCAACACCGACTACATCGGGGAGCGCGAGGTCCACTATCTGCGCGCCTTCCTGGGCATGCGCGTCTCGGGCCTGATCCTCGTCAGCCACGCCCTCAACGACCTGGCCGCCGCCGAGATCGACGCCTGGGACGCCCGCGTGGTGCTGCTGCACGAGCGCCCCGAGGCCATCGACGACGTCGCCGTCGTCACCGACGACCTGGGTGGCGCCCAGCTCGCCGTGCGCCACCTGCTGGAACACGGCCACGACTACGTCGCCTGCATGGGCGGCACCGCCGAGACGCCCGCCGTCGGCGACCCGGTCTCCGACCACGTCGAGGGCTGGCGGCGCGCGATGCGGGAGGCCGGGCTGTCCACCGAGGGCCGCCTCTTCGAGGCCCCGTACAACCGCTACGACGCCTACCGCGTCGCCCTGGACGTCCTGGCCGGGCCGCACCGCCCGCCCGCGATCTTCTGCTCCACCGACGACCAGGCGATCGGCCTGCTGCGCGCGGCGCGCGAGCTGCGCATCGACGTGCCGGGCGAGCTGGCGGTGGCCGGGTTCGACGACATCAAGGAGGCCGCCCTGGCCGACCCGCCGCTGACCACCGTCGCCTCCGACCGGTCGGCGATGGCGCGGGCCGCCGTGGACCTGGTCCTGGACGACGGGCTGCGGGTGGTGGGCTCCCGGCGCGAGCGGCTGAAGGTGTTCCCGTCGCGGCTGGTGATCCGCAGGTCGTGCGGCTGCGCCTGAGGTGACGCCGGGCCTCCGGCGCCTCGCGGGCGCGCCGAAGGCCCGTGGAGCGGCCGGGACCCGGGTCCTCGCCGGGGCCTTCCCGAAGCCGCCCCGAGAGGCCCCCGCGCCACCGCGAGGCGCCTGTTCATATCGGGCACAGGCGGTTCTGCCGGGCTTCTCAGGGAGCCCTCAGGGGACTCTCATCCTCGGGCGGCAAGCTCGGGGACATGACCGAGAGCATCCGCCGCAGCGGCGAGTACGACACCCCGTACACGAACCCCTACGAGGGCGCCCCGCAGCACGCCTCCTCCCCCGTGGACCCCGGGTGGCCGGCCCCGCCGGCCCGGCCGCCCGCCCAGCCGGGCACCGCGGTGTGGCCCGGCCAGGGCGGCGCCGGGGACGGCGGCCCCGGCGGAGGCACGGCCCCGGCGGTCCTGCCGGCCGCCCCCGCGGCCCCTTCCGGGCCCGCGCCGGGGAAGCGCGCCCGGGGCCCGGTGGCCCTGCTCGCGGCCGTGGCGATCGTCGCGGCCGCCATCGGCGGCGGCACCGCGTACGGCATCCAGGAGCTGACCGGCAACGACACCGTCACCACCAGCTCCACCAGCACCAGCGTGGTGCCCGCCGGCCAGAAGGGCACGGTCGCCGGGGTCGCCAAGGCGGTCAGCCCGAGCATCGTCGAGATCAACGCCACCTCGAACGCCGGCTCCTCCACCGGCTCCGGCGTGATCATCACCGGCGACGGCGAGGTCGTCACCAACAACCACGTCGTCTCCGGCGCCTCCTCCATCACGGTGACGACCAGCGACGGCAAGGAGTACACCGCCCGGGTCGTCGGCACCGACAGCAGCAAGGACCTGGCGCTGATCGAGCTGGCGGACGCCTCCGGTCTGAAGGCGGCCACCCTCGGCGACTCCGACGGGGTGCGGGTCGGCGACGAGGTCGTGGCGATCGGCTCCCCCGAGGGCCTGACCGGCACCGTCACCAGCGGCATCGTCTCCGCCCTCGACCGTGACGTCACGGTCTCCACGGACGAGGGACAGCAACAGCAGCAGCGGGGCGGCGACTGGCCGTTCGAGTTCGGCGGCCGGCAGTTCAACGGCGACACCGGCTCGTCCACGACGACGTACAAGGCGATCCAGACGGACGCCTCCCTCAACCCCGGCAACTCCGGCGGCGCGCTGATCGACATGAACGGCAACATCATCGGCATCAACTCCGCGATGTACTCCGCCGCGGGCAGCTCCTCGGCGGACGCGGGCAGCGTCGGCCTGGGCTTCGCCATCCCGATCAACACCGTCAAGTCCGACCTGGCCCAGCTGCGGGCGGGCTCCGGCAGCTAGGGCCCGCCGTCCGGACCGTCCGGCCCGCGCGCCGCGCCGCCACCGCCCGCCGCCGTACCGCACGGGACCGGCCCGTCCCGGCGGCGCACCCGGACGTGCGAGGCTGAGAACGTCAGACCCCGCCCACTCCGCACCCGAGGAACCGCGAGCCCATGAGCCCCGCAGAAGGCGACCGTGCCCCCCAGCGCATCCTGATCGTCGACGACGAGCCGGCGGTGCGCGAAGCCCTCCAGCGCAGCCTCGCCTTCGAGGGGTACGGCACCGAGGTCGCCGTCGACGGCGCCGACGCCCTGGAGAAGGCCGCCGCGTACCGGCCCGACCTGGTCGTCCTCGACATCCAGATGCCCCGCATGGACGGCCTGACGGCGGCCCGCCGCATCCGGGGCGCGGGCGACACCACCCCGATCCTGATGCTGACGGCCCGCGACACGGTCGGCGACCGGGTCACGGGGCTGGACGCCGGCGCCGACGACTACCTCGTCAAACCGTTCGAACTGGACGAGCTGTTCGCCCGGATCCGCGCCCTGCTGCGCCGCAGCTCCTACGCGGCGACCGTGGCGGGCGCGACCGAGGACAGCGACGTGCTCGCCTTCGCCGACCTGCGCATGAACCTCGCGACCCGCGAGGTCACCCGGGGCGGGCGGCCGGTGGAGCTGACCCGCACCGAGTTCACGCTGCTGGAGATGTTCCTGGCGCATCCGCGCCAGGTCCTCACCCGGGAGCAGATCCTGAAGGCGGTCTGGGGCTTCGACTTCGAGCCGTCCTCCAACTCGCTGGACGTGTACGTGATGTACCTGCGCCGCAAGACCGAGGCGGGCGGCGAGCCGCGGCTGGTCCACACCGTCCGCGGCGTGGGGTACGTGCTGCGGCAGGGCGGCACGGAGTGAGGAGGGTCCTGCGCCGGTTCCGCTCGCTCCCGATCCGGGCGCGGCTGTCGCTGCTGGTGGCGGCCGCGGTGGCGTTCGCGGTGGCGGCGGTGTCGGTGACGTGCTGGTTCATCGTGCAGGGAAAGCTGTACGGCGAGATCGACGACGATCTCCGGTCCGGGGTGCCGCCCTCGCTGCCGGCGAGCGACGTGCGGACCACGCTCAACACCTGCCCCCAGTCGCCGTCGGAGGCCTTCCCCTTCGGCGCGCGGGTCAACGGCTACGTCCAGATCGTCCGGGCCGACGGCGGTGCCTGCCTCTACGGCAACTCCACCGCCCTGGTGAAGGTGGCCGGCAGCGACAGGAGCGTGGCCGAAAACCCCGCGCTCGGTGAGGGCACGCTGCGCAACGGCACCGACAGCGACGGCAACCGGGTGCGGGTGCTGACCACGGCGCTGGTCGTCAGCGGTCCCGACGGCCGGTACCTGGCCGACGACGCCGCCCTCCTCATCGCCGTCCCCCTCGGCAGCACCCGGTCCACCCTCAACGAGCTGGCGCTGATCCTCCTCGCCGTGTCCGGCGTGGGCGTCCTCGGCGCCGGGGCCGCCGGCCTCGCGGTCGCCCGCGCCGGCCTGCGCCCCGTCGACCGGCTCACCGAAGCCGTCGAGCACGTCGCCCGGACCGAGGACCTGAACGTCCGCATCCCCGTGGAGGACGACAGCGAGGACGAGGTCGCCCGCCTCTCCCGGTCCTTCAACTCCATGACGTCGGCGCTGGCCAGCTCCCGCGAACTGCAGCAGCAGCTCATCGCGGACGCGGGCCACGAACTGCGCACCCCGCTCACCTCGCTGCGCACCAACATCGAGCTCCTCACCCGCAGCGAGGAGACCGGCCGGCCGATCCCGGAGGCGGACCGCAAGGCGCTGCTCGCCTCGGTGAAGGCGCAGATGACGGAGCTGGCCGCGCTGATCGGCGACCTCCAGGAGCTGTCCCGCCCGGAGCAGGACCAGCACGCCGGCCGGACGCGGATCGTCGCCTGGCAGGACGTCGTCGAGTCGGCCCTGCGCCGGGCCCGGCTGCGCGGCCCGGAGCTGACGATCACGGCGGACGTGGAGCCGTGGTACGTACGGGCGGAGCCGTCGGCGCTGGAGCGGGCGGTGGTCAACGTCCTGGACAACGCGGTGAAGTTCAGCCCCGCGGGCGGCACGATCGAGGTCCGGCTCACCGGCGGCGTCCTCACGGTCCGCGACCACGGCCCCGGCATCCCCGTCGAGGAACTCCCCCACGTCTTCGACCGCTTCTGGCGCTCCCCCTCGGCGCGCGCGCTGCCGGGTTCGGGGCTGGGCCTGTCGATCGTGGCCCGGACCGTCCAGCAGGCGGGCGGCGAGGTGACGCTCGCCCCGGCGGAGGGCGGCGGCACGGTGGCGACGATCCGGCTGCCGGGGGCGTCCGCGCCGCCGCCGGAACTTCCCTGACCTGCCCTGCTCAGCGGAGGCGTTCCGCGCCGGCGGGACCGGCGATCCCGGTGAGGAACGCCTCCCACGAGGCCGTGCCGAACACGAGCACCGGGCCGTGCGGGACCTTGCTGTCCCGCACGGGGACTATGCGGGGGTGGCCGGCGGCGACCTCGACGCAGTCGTTGGCACCGCCCTCGCTGTAGCTCGACTTGCGCCAGACGATGGTGCTCAGATCAGGGGTGTGCGTCATGGTGTCTGTGCTCCTTCAGTACGGCCCTGATGAACGCGAGCGAGTCCGACGGGGAGAGTGCCAGGTCGCGGAGGCGATCGTAGGACAGCCGGTAGCGCAGGACGTCCTCCGGACTCTCGTCCAGCTGACTGCAGCCGTTGCCTTCCTTGTAGGCAACGGCGCTTCCGTCCTCCTGCCAGAGCAGTGTCAACGACCCGGTCATATGGTGATGGGCTCCCGCGGAAAACGGCAGAACCTGGAGAGCCAGATTGGGCCACAGCGCGGCGGCCTCAAGATGAAGTAGCTGATCACGCCACGTTCTGATGTCGGCAGCCGGACGCCGGAGCGCGAACTCGTCCATGACGATGCGTACATCGGGCTCCGGTTTCTGTCTCAGCCGGTACTGCCGCCCCAGCCGCGCCGCTACCTGTTCCTCGATCACCTCGTCGCCGTCGACCGTTGTCTGGGCCCTGGACAACACCTCCCGGGCGAAGTCCTCGGTCTGCAGCAGTCCGGGCACGGCCGGTGTGAACACGTGCATGACGCGTGCGGTCGTCTCCAATTTCATGAACCGCTTGTACTGATCCTTGAACGCGTCGAGCCGTGCCACCTGCCAGTGCCTTACCAGCAGGTCACCGGCTTTGTAATAGCTGTCCAAGTCCTCCATGACCGCCATCTTGGACAGTCGCTCGCCGGACTCCAGGCGGCTCAGATAACTCTTGTCGTAACCGGTCTCCTCAGCCAACTGCCCCAGGGTCTTCCCTGCTTGTTCCCGGAGGAACTTCAGGGTCCGCCCGAGTACGGCCCGCCCCGACTCCCCCTCGGCGTCAACCACTTCGCCCACGTCACCCCTGTCCGTTGTCCGGGGTCCCGGGCAACGCCGGGCCCCTTCCGCAGCGTACGCGCAAGCGGTGACCATCGGGACACGAACGGTAACCGCCGCTCGTCGCATCTGTTGCACCTCCTGGAAGGGACACCTCCATGCGGCTGCGTCTGCGCCTCGCCGAATACTGCGAGACGGTCCTGCTCGCCCTCGTCCGGCTCCTGCTGCCCGCCGAAGGACGCCATCGGTGCACGGCGGTCCCACCACCGCCGGTCTCCCCCCACTCCCCGCCCGCACGCCCCCACCGCCCCGCCCGGGCGCGGCCCTTGCCGGACACCCCCCTCGTGCGCCCCTGCCTCCCCACCCCGGAGGAACACCACGCACGGCGGCTCGTCCGCACCGCGGAGGTGTCCGCGTGAGGCTGCTCCCCTGGACCGGAGCCGACGGCAAGCCCTGCTACCTCAGCACCGACCGGCCCGACAGCCCGCTCTCCCGGCTCGCCGACGACATCGAGGAGGCCCAACTGGCCTCCGCGCGCCAGGTGCGGGCCGGCGCCGAGGCCGTGCTCGCCGATCCCCGGGCGGGTGAGCGCGCGGTGCGCTTCGCGCTGGCCAGAACCCTGGAATGCCTGGCCGACGTGGTGCGGATCGCGACGAGCCGGGTGGACGCGCCCGCTCCCGGCAGCCCTCCCGCGCCGGGTGACGACTGACCGGCACCCGTCCCCGCGCGGAATGGATCCGCCTGATGAGCGAGCCGCACGGCGAGCCCCGGCACCGCGGAAGCGGGACGGCCCCGGCCGACGCCCGGGACACCCCTCCCGCTCGATCGACGAAGGGCGGTGCGCACGGTCCGCCGACCGTGCGCACCGCCCTCACGCGGATGCCGCTCGCCTGCCGCCTAGCTCACGATCGTGATCCGGTCCGCCTTCGGCGGGGCGATCGGGTTCGTGGGCGAGGAGTTGGCCGTCAGGTACTCCTCCAGCGCGGTCAGGTCGTCCGCGCCGACCAGGTCGTCGGTCCCCTGGCCCAGCGTCGGGAAGCCGTCGCCGCCGCCCGCGAGGAAGCTGTTGCTCGCGACGCGGTAGGTGGCCGCCGGGTCGATGGCCGCGCCGTTCAGCCGGATGGAGTCCGTCACCACGCGGTCCGCGCCGGTCTTCGTCAGGTCCAGCGTGTACGTCAGCCCCGAGGAGACCTGCAGGATCTTCGGCGCGGCCTGGTTCGGGCCGCTGACCTGCTCCTTGAGCACCTGGATCAGCTGGGCGCCGGTGAGGTCCTGGAGGTTCACGGTGTTGGCGAACGGCTGCACGGTGAAGCCCTCGGCGTACGTCACCACGCCGTCGCCCTCGCCGGCCTTGGCCGCGTACGTCAGCGGGGCCCGGATGCCGCCGGGGTTCATCAGCGCCAGGTCGGTCTCCGGGTCCAGCTTCCTGCCGTGGGCGAGCTGCGCGTCGGCGATCAGGTCGCCGAGCGGGGACTCGGTGCCGGAGTTGCCGATGTCACCGGAGATGTAGCCGATCGGGCGGTTGCCGATGGGCGCGGCGAGGGTGTTCCACCGGCCGATCAGCTCGGTCATGTCGGCCGCCCTGGGGACGTCCCGGGTGACCACGTGGTTGGCGGACTTCACGGCCGTACGGGCGATGTCGCCCGTCCACCGGTCGTAGGTCAGCGTGGTGTCGGTGTAGAGGCGGCCGAAGGACGCGGCCGAGGTGACCGTGCGCGGCTTGCCCGCCGGGTCGGGGATCGTGCACACGTACGCGTTGTGGGTGTGGCCGGTGACCAGCGCGTCCACCTGCGGCGTGACGTTCTTGGCGATGTCGACGATCGGGCCGGAGATCCCGTCGCCGGCGCCCGGGGAGTCGCAGTCGTAGTTGTACGACGCCGAGGCCGGGAAGCCGCCCTCGTGGACGAGCGCGACGATCGACTTCACGCCCTGCTTCTGCAGCACCTTGGCGTACTTGTCGATGGTCTCGACCTCGTCCTTGAAGGTGAGGCCCTTGACGCCCTCGGCGGAGACGATGTCCGGCGTGCCCTCCAGGGTGACGCCGATGAAGCCGATCTTGACGTCCTTCTTCTTCCACACCCAGTACGGCTTGAGGACGGGCCTGCCCGTCTTCTCGTCGAGGACGTTGGCGGCGAGGTAGGGGAAGTCGGCGCCCTCGAACTCCTCGTCGGTGTAGCAGCCGTCGGCCGGGTGGCAGCCGCCGTTCTGCAGGCGGGCCAGTTCGCGCGCGCCCTCGTCGAACTCGTGGTTGCCGACCGAGGTGACGTCCAGCTCGAGCCGGTTCAGCGCCTCGATGGCCGGCTCGTCGTGGAAGAGGCCGGAGAGCAGCGGCGAGGCGCCGACCAGGTCGCCGCCGGCCGCGGTGATGGAGTACTTCTCGCCCTCGCGGGCCTGGCGCAGGTGGGTCGCGAGGTACTCGACGCCGCCGGCGTCGACCGTCTTCGTCGTGCCGTCCGCCTGGAGCTCGGTGACCCGGCCGGAGGAGCCGGCCGGCGGCTCCAGATTGCCGTGCAGGTCGTTGAAGGACAGCAACTGGACGTCCTGGTAACGGCTCGTCCCGTGACCGCCCGGCTTGTGGCCCGCGCCGGCGGACGCCGGCAGCGCGGCCGCGGTGAGCGCGCCGACGGTGGCGGCGCCGGCGGCGAGCGCGAGAAGACGGCGCGTACGGCGTCCGCGACGCCGGCGGTCCGACTGGGAACTGGCTGGCATTGACTCCCCTGTGTTCGGCTCAAGGTGGTGGCCCGTCCGGCGCAGCCTAGAGTCGACGCGCGTAGCACAACAGAGGGTCGAGGGTTACATCCTGGTTGCTTCTTTCCCCCGCCGGGCGGTTCCGGCCCGTACCCTCGTACGCATGACCAGCGACGACGACATCGCGCCGACCGGCCGCACCCGCTCGATCGAGACCTGTGCCGCGCTCTCCCCGGACCGGACCGGGGCCGTCCTCGCCCTGCTCGACGAGGCCGCCCGCGTCGACGGGCGGCAGGCGGTGTCCGAGCAGGGGCGGCTGTACCTGCGCGGCGGCGAACGCCAGGGCGTCTCCCACCTGTTGCTCACCGCGGGCGGCGAACTCGTCGGCTACGCCCAGCTGGAGGACACCGACCCGGTGGAGCCGCCGGCCGCCGAGCTGGTCGTGCATCCCGCGCACCGGGGGCGGGGGCACGGGCGGGCGCTGGGCGCCGCGCTGCTCGCCGCGTCCGGCAAGCGGCTGCGGGTGTGGGCGCACGGCGGGCACTCCGCCGCCCGGCACCTCGCGCAGGTCCTCGGCCTCACCCTGTTTCGCGAACTGCGGCAGATGCGGCGGCCGTTGACCGGGTTCGTCCTGCCGGAGCCGGTCCTGCCCGAGGGCGTGACCGTCCGCGCCTTCGTGCCCGGGCAGGACGACGCGGCCTGGCTCGCCGTGAACGCCGCCGCCTTCGCCCACCACCCCGAGCAGGGCTCCCTGACCCAGCGGGACCTCGACGACCGCAAGGCCGAGCCGTGGTTCGACCCGGCGGGCTTCTTCCTCGCCTTCCGCGGCGGGGAGCTGATCGGCTTCCACTGGACGAAGGTGCACGCCGCCGAGCGGCTCGGCGAGGTGTACGTCCTCGGCATCCGCCCCGACGCGCAGGGCGGCGGCCTGGGCAAGGCCCTCACCACGATCGGCCTGCGGCACCTGGCGGACCGGGGACTGCCGACGGCGATGCTGTACGTCGACGCCGACAACAAGGCGGCCGTGTCCGTGTACGAGCGGATGGGCTTCACGACGTACGAGACCGACCTGATGTACCGCACCGAGACCTGACGGCCCCCTCCCGGGCCCGGCACCCCGGGCCCGGGGGCCCGCGCGCCGGGCGGACTCCGGCACGGCCGGGCGGCGCCCCGTCGCCGCCCCGGTCCTCCCGGACCGTCCCTGCCCGCTCCCGCCCGGCACCGGCCGGCACCGGCCGACGCACCGGCCCGGACGCGTCCGCGCCCCGGGCCGCGCCCCGCCGTGGACGCCCGCGATCCGCCCCCCGCTATCCCATACGTCATGTCTCCGTAACCGCCGATTCAGACAGGCTTGCGACGCTCGGCGAATGAAGCCCGCCGTGCCAGAGCCTTCGCCACCCTCCGGGGGGAGCGCGGGGAACAGGGACACGCGCCGTGCCGCGACGCGCCCGCCCTCTGCTTCCGACGCGCCCGTAACGCCCCGTGCGCGGAAGAATGGGTTCATGAGCCAGCAAGAGACCCAGGCGCCGGTCCAGCACGCACAGCCCTCCGTGGGTTCCATAGCCGCCCACCGCGCTCGCACCGTGGCCGGGTCGGTCTCCGACCTGGAACCCGACCTCGACGCCGACCTCGACACCTACGAGGAGTCGCACCCGGACGGCGCCCCGCTGCCGCAGGGCCGGTTCCTCGACCGGGAGCGCAGCTGGCTGGCGTTCAACGAGCGCGTCCTCGAACTCGCCGAGGACCCGAGCACGCCCCTGCTGGAGCGCGCGAACTTCCTCGCGATCTTCGCCAGCAACCTCGACGAGTTCTTCATGGTCCGGGTCGCCGGCCTGAAGCGGCGCATCGCCACCGGCGTGGCCACCCGCTCCGCCTCCGGGCTCCAGCCCCGCGAGGTCCTGGAGATGATCTGGGCCCGCTCCCGCGAGCTGATGGCCCGGCACGCCGCCTGCTTCCACGAGGACGTCGCCCCCGCCCTCGCGGAGGAGAACATCTGCCTCGTCCGCTGGAACGAGCTGGCCGAGAAGGAGCAGGCCCGGCTCTTCACCCTGTTCCGGCACCAGATCTTCCCGGTGCTGACCCCGCTGGCGGTCGACCCCGCGCACCCCTTCCCGTACATCTCCGGCCTGTCCCTGAACCTGGCCGTCATCGTGCGCAACCCGGTCAACGGCCACCGGCACTTCGCCCGCGTGAAGGTGCCGCCGCTGCTCTCCCGCTTCCTGGAGGCCTCCCCGGGCCGGTTCGTCCCGCTGGAGGACGTGATCGCCGCCCACCTGGAGGAGCTCTTCCCCGGCATGGAGGTCCTGGCGCACCACACCTTCCGGGTCACCCGCAACGAGGACCTGGAGGTCGAGGAGGACGACGCCGAGAACCTGCTCCAGGCTCTGGAGAAGGAGCTCATGCGGCGCCGCTTCGGCCCGCCGGTGCGCCTGGAGGTCGAGGAGTCCATCGACCGGGAGGTGCTGGACCTGCTGGTGCGCGAGCTGAAGATCAGCGAGGCCGAGGTGTACCCGCTGCCGGGCCCGCTCGACCTCACCGGCCTCTTCCGCATCCACAGCCTGGACCGGCCCGAGCTGAAGTACCCCAGGTTCGTCGCCGGCACCCACCGCGACCTCGCCGAGGTCGAGTCGGCCTCCCCGCCGGACATCTTCGCCGCGCTGCGGGAGCGGGACGTGCTGCTGCACCACCCGTACGACTCCTTCTCCACGTCGGTGCAGGCCTTCCTGGAGCAGGCGGCCGCCGACCCGGACGTGCTGGCCATCAAGCAGACCCTGTACCGGACCTCGGGCGACTCCCCGATAGTGGACGCCCTCATCGAGGCCGCCGAGTCCGGCAAGCAGGTCCTCGTCCTGGTCGAGATCAAGGCCCGGTTCGACGAGCACGCCAACATCAAGTGGGCGCGCAAGCTGGAGGAGGCCGGCTGCCACGTCGTCTACGGCCTGGTCGGCCTGAAGACCCACTGCAAGCTGTCGCTCGTCGTCCGCCAGGAGGGCGACACGCTGCGCCGCTACTGCCACGTCGGCACCGGCAACTACCACCCGAAGACGGCCCGCCTGTACGAGGACCTCGGCCTGCTCACCGCCGACCCGCAGGTCGGCGCGGACCTCTCCGACCTCTTCAACCGGCTCTCCGGCTACTCCCGCCGCGAGACCTACCGGCGCCTGCTGGTCGCCCCCAAGTCCCTGCGGGACGGCCTGATCGCGCGGATCGGCAAGGAGATCCAGCACCACCGTGCCGGACGCCCCGCCCACATCCGCATCAAGGTCAACTCGATCGTCGACGAGGCGGTCATCGACGCCCTGTACCGCGCGTCCCAGGCGGGCGTGCCGGTCGACGTGTGGGTGCGCGGCATCTGCGCGGTGCGCCCGGGCGTGGCGGGCCTGTCGGAGAACATCCGGGTCCGGTCCGTGCTCGGCCGTTTCCTGGAGCACTCCCGGATCTTCGCCTTCGGGGGCGGCGGCGAGCCGGAGGTGTGGATCGGCAGCGCCGACATGATGCACCGCAACCTCGACCGCCGGATAGAAGCTCTCGTCCGGGTCACCGACCCGGCCCACCGGGCCGCGCTCAACCGCCTGCTGGAGACCGGCATGTCCGACTCCACCGCCTCCTGGCACCTCGGGCCGGACGGCGAGTGGACCCGGCACGCGACCGACGCGGACGGCCATCCCCTGCGCAACGTCCAGGAAATGCTCATAGACGCCCGGAGGCGCCGGCGTGGCAACGCAGCACCTTGACCCGACGGACCCCACGGCCGGCCCCGTGCCCGCGGACGCCCTGGCGGGCTATCTGCGGGCGCAGGCCACGGAGTTCCTCCGCGCGCTGCGCCTGCACCGGGAGACCGGCGCGGGCGGCCCGGAGGAGTCCGTGGACGCGGCTCGCGCGCTCCGCCGCTCGGCCCGCCGCATCAGCGGCAGCCTGCACACCTTCCAGGCCCTGCTCGACGCCGACTGGGCGGAGGACATGCGCCCGGAACTGGCCTGGGTGTCGGGCACGCTGGCGCTGGAACACGCCTACGCGTCCCGGCTGGAGCGGCTGCTCCAGGCCCTGCACCGGCTGTCGGGGGCGCCGGTGTTCTCGGCGCGGCCGGCAACCGACGTGGCCGTGGCCGGCGGTTCCGCCGCGAGCGGCCGCTCCGCGGCACCGGGCGGCGCCGGCCCCGCCGCCCCCACCGCCACCGCGGAACGCGGCAACCTCACCGTGGGCGCGGCGAAGGCGGGCGCCCTGCTGGAACGGCAGCTGACCCTGGCCCGCACCCGGGCCCACTCCACCGCCCTGCAGGCCCTGGGCTCCTCCCGCTTCCACGCGGTCGCCGACAAGGTCGCCGTGCTGGCCAGCGAGGTCCCGCTGGCCGACGGCGCGGCCGGCGCCGATCTGCGCCCCCTCGCGGCGGCGGCCGAGGAGCGGCTGACGGACGCGATCGCCGCCCTGCCCCTGGTCACCGCCGGGCACCCGTACAACGCGGAGGCGCTGGTGCACGGCCTGTCCCCGGACCCGGTCCCGCATCCGCAGGACGCGCCCTGGCACCAGGTCCGCCTGCTGCTCCGCCTGCACCGCTACGCCCGCGAGGTCGTCCACGGCGCGCCCGATCCCGCGGACGTACGGCTGCTCACCGCCGGCGAGGCGCTCGACCGGCACCGCGACGCCTCGGAGGCGGCGGCCGCCGCGGCCCAGGCCGCCCGTACGCCGCGCATCGCCCCGGCGACGGCGTACGCGCTCGGCGTGCTCCACGCCGACCAGCGGCACGAGGTGGAGGCGGCCCGGTACGCGTTCCGGCACTGCTGGCAGAAGGAAGCCGTCGGCACGTCGTGACCCCATCCCCAGGAGGCGGTGAGCACCCGGTGAGCACCCCCGGCGACGGCACCGTCCAGGCGGCCGGCTGCGTCCTGTGGCGCCGCTCGCCCGTCGACGGCGGGCTGCAGATATGCCTCGTCCACCGGCCGAAACACGACGACTGGTCCCACCCCAAGGGCAAGGTGGAGCGGGGCGAGGAACCGCTGGCGGCGGCCCTGCGCGAGGTCGAGGAGGAGACGGGCTACACCGCCGCGCCGGGCCCCGCCCTGCCCACCCTGCGCTATGTCGCGAACGGCCGCCCCAAGCAGGTCCGCTACTGGGCGGCCGAGGCCGTCGCCGGCGCCTTCACCCCGACCGACGAGGTCGACCGCATCCTGTGGCTCTCCCCCGCCGCCGCCCGGCTGCGCCTCACTCAGTCGAGGGATCGCGCCCTGATCGACGCCCTGCTGGACACCCCGCACCTGCCATAGTCGCAGCAGTCGGAACAACACCGTGTCCTCGACGTGAGCCTTCCGTTACCTAACCACACCGTCCACAGGGGTTCACCCTCCGTTCACTTCCGGCCATAGGCGGCTTCACCTGTTCTGCCTAATTTCGGCCTCACCCGATGCGAATCGCGACTCGACGGATCTCGACCACGCGGCCGCATCGTCCAGTCTTCGCACGCCGCCACGTCTGGGACGGCGGCTCCTGGAAGGAACTCCCGAAAGTGAAGCTTCAGCGCATGAACCGGCGGGCCCTCGCCCTCGGCGCACTCGCCGTCTCCGGCGCCCTGGCCCTCTCGGCGTGCGGCTCGGACGACACCGGCGGCTCCAACGGTGACGAGACCTCCAACACCCAGGCCGCCGGCAACATCGAGTGCGGTGACGCCAAGGGCCAGCTCCAGGCCTCCGGCTCCTCCGCCCAGAAGAACGCGATCGACGCCTGGGTCAAGCAGTACACCGCCGCCTGCAAGAACGTGCAGATCAACTACCGCCCCGACGGCTCGGGCGCGGGCATCACCGCGTTCACCCAGGGCCAGACCGCGTTCGCCGGCTCGGACTCCGCGCTGAAGCCCGAAGAGGTCGAGGCGTCCAAGAAGATCTGCTCCGGCGGCCAGGGCATCGACCTGCCGATGGTCGGCGGCCCGATCGCGGTCGGTTTCAACGTCCCGGGCGTGGACACCCTGGTCCTCGACGCCGCCACGCTGGCCAAGATCTTCGACAGCAAGATCACCAACTGGAACGACAAGGCCATCGCGGCGCTCAACCCCGACGCCAAGCTGCCCGACCTGAAGATCCAGGCCTTCCACCGCTCCGACGAGTCCGGCACCACCGACAACTTCACCAAGTACCTCAAGGCCGCCGCGCCCAAGGACTGGAAGTACGAGCCGGGCAAGTCCTGGGAGGCCGAGGGCGGCCAGTCCGCGCAGGGCTCCTCCGGCCTGGCCCAGCAGGTGAAGCAGGTCTCGGGCGCGATCTCGTACTTCGAGCTCTCCTACGCCAAGGACGGCATCAAGACCGTCGACATCAAGACCGAGGCCGCCGAGCCGGTCAAGGCCACCATCGAGAACGCCACCGCGGCCATCGGCGCGGCCAAGGTCGTCGGCACCGGCAAGGACCTGGCGCTGGAGCTGGACTACACGCCGTCCGCCGACGGCGCCTACCCGATCGTCCTCGTCACCTACGAGATCGTCTGCGACAAGGGCAACAAGGCGGACACCCTGCCCGCCACCAAGTCCTTCCTGAACTACATCGCCTCGGAGGAGGGCCAGGGCCTGCTGGAGCAGGCCGGCTACGCCCCGATGCCCGACGAGATCATCACCAAGGTCCGCGAGACCATCTCGGGTCTGAGCTGACCCGAGCGTGCGGTCCGGCCCCTGCCCCGGGGCCGGGCCGCACCGTCCGGTGCACCGCCGCCAGGAGCCCCCGACCCGCGGGCGGCTCCGCCGGAGCCGCCCCGCACGGCGGCTCCGCAGACCGGAGATCCCGATGGACACCACCACACAGAACACCGCCGCTCCTCCCGCACCCCAGCCGTCCGAGGCCGAGCAGAAGCGCGCCGCCCGCGGCGCCACGCGACCCGGCGACCGGATCTTCCTCGGGCTCTCCCGCGGATCCGGCATCCTCGTACTCGTGATCATGGCCGCCATCGCGGTCTTCCTGACCTACCGCGCCGTCCTCGCGATCAGCAAGGACGAGGCGAACTTCCTCACCACCTTCGAGTGGAGCCCCAGCGGCGTCCCGCCGCAGTTCGGCATCGCGGTGCTGGTCTTCGGCACGATCGTGTCGTCGATCATCGCCATGGCCATCGCGGTCCCGATCGCGGTCGGCATCGCCCTGTTCCTCACGCACTACGCCCCGCGCCGCCTCAGCGGCCCCATCGCGTACGTGATCGACCTGCTGGCCGCCGTGCCGTCCATCGTCTACGGCCTGTGGGGCGCCCTGGTGCTGGTACCGCACCTGTACGGGCTCTACGGCTGGCTGGACGACTACCTCGGCTGGACGGGCATCCTCGCGTGGAACCGCGACGAGCCCCGCTCGCTGTTCACCGTCGGCATCCTGCTGGCGATCATGATCCTGCCGATCATCACCAACGTGAGCCGCGAGGTCTTCCGGCAGGTCCCGCGGATGCACGAGGAGGCGGCCCTGGCCCTCGGCGCCACGCGCTGGGAGGTCATCCGCATGGCCGTCCTGCCCTTCGGCCGCTCCGGCGTGATCTCCGCCTCGATGCTCGGCCTCGGCCGCGCGCTCGGCGAGACCATGGCCGTGGCCATGGTCCTCTCCCCGATCTTCGACATCAAAGCCAGCCTGCTCAACCCGGGCGGCGGCACCTTCGCCCAGAACATCGCCAGCAAGTTCAACGAGGCCACCCCCATGGGCCGGGACGCCCTCATCGCCTCCGGTCTGGTGCTCTTCGTCATCACCCTGCTGGTCAACGGCGCGGCCCGACTGATCATCGCCCGCCGCAAGGAGTACTCGGGGGCCAACGCATGAGCCACTCATCCCTCGCGGAGAAGTCCGCCAAGCCCGCGAGCAGCCTGCGCGGTGCGACCCTGCCCAAGTGGTTCCCCTGGGCGGTCGCCGCGGGCTCGATCGCCCTGGGCCTGGGCATCAGCTTCGTGGCCGGACTGGAGAGCGACATCCAGTGGGCCCTGATCGCCGCGGTGCTGTTCGTCCTCGGCTCGTACGGCATCTCCGCCCGGATCGAGGGCCGGCGCCAGGCCAAGGACCGGGTGGCGACCAGCATGGTCTGGGTCGCGTTCCTCCTCGCCGTCGTCCCGCTGCTCTCCCTCCTGTGGGAGACCGCCCGGCAGGGCGTGAAGGTCCTCGACGGCTACTTCCTCTCCCACTCGATGGGCGTCGTCCCGGACACCGAGCCCGGCGGCGGCATCTACCACGCCATCCTCGGCACCCTGGAGCAGGTCGGCCTCGCCACCCTGATCTCCGTGCCGATCGGCGTGCTGACGGCGATCTACCTGGTCGAGTACGGACGGGGCGGCCTCGCCCGCGCCGTCACCTTCTTCGTCGACGTCATGACGGGCATCCCGTCGATCGTGGCGGGCCTGTTCATCCTCAGCCTGTGGATCGTGATCCTGGACATGGGCTACTCCGGCTTCGCCGGTTCCCTCGCCCTGTCCATCCTGATGATCCCGGTGGTCGTCCGCTCCACCGAGGAGATGCTCAAGCTCGTGCCGAACGAGCTGCGCGAGGCGTCGCTGGCGCTGGGCGTGCCGAAGTGGCGGACCATCCTGAAGGTCGTCGTGCCGACGTCGATCGGCGGCATCACGACCGGTGTGATGCTGGCGATCGCCCGCATCACCGGCGAGACCGCCCCGGTGCTGCTGCTGGTGTGGGGCACGAACTTCATCAACGCGAACCCCTTCTCCGACCCGCAGGCCTCGCTGCCCATGTACATCTACCTCCAGTACACGAACAGCGGCGGTTACGGCGCGGCGTACGACCGCGCCTGGGCGGCGGCCCTGACGCTCATCGCGTTCATCATGATCCTCAACCTGGTGGCCCGCGGCATCGCCCGCTGGAAGGCCCCGAAGACCGGTCGCTGACGCGCGGCCACGGACAAGACCGTCAGCGACCCGAAAGAAGCAGTGATTCACATGGCCAAGCGCATCGATGTCAGCGGCCTCAACGCCTACTACGGCTCCTTCCTGGCCATCGAGGACATCTCGATGACCATCGAGCCCCGTTCCGTGACGGCCTTCATCGGCCCCTCCGGCTGCGGCAAGTCCACCTTCCTGCGCACGCTCAACCGCATGCACGAGGTGACGCCGGGCGGACGGGTCGAGGGCAAGGTCATGCTCGACGACGAGAACCTGTACGGGCCCGGGATCGACCCGGTGGCCGTGCGGCGTGAGGTCGGCATGGTCTTCCAGCGGCCGAACCCGTTCCCGACGATGTCGGTGTACGACAACGTCGCGGCGGGGCTGAGGCTGAACGGTTCCTACAAGAAGTCCGAGCTGGACGACATCGTCGAGAAGTCGCTGCGGGGCGCCAACCTCTGGAACGAGGTGAAGGACCGCCTGAACAAGCCGGGCTCCGGTCTGTCGGGCGGCCAGCAGCAGCGGCTGTGCATCGCGCGGGCGATCGCGGTCGAGCCGAACGTGCTGCTGATGGACGAGCCCTGCTCGGCGCTGGACCCGATCTCGACGCTGGCGATCGAGGACCTGATCGGTGAGCTGAAGGAGCGCTTCACGATCGTCATCGTGACGCACAACATGCAGCAGGCGGCGCGGGTGTCGGACCGTACGGCGTTCTTCAACCTGGCGGCGGTCGGGCAGCCCGGCAAGCTGATCGAGATCGACGACACGGAGCGGATCTTCTCCAACCCGTCGGTGCAGGCGACGGAGGACTACATCTCCGGCCGCTTCGGCTAGGCCGGCGCCGGTCTGCTCGAAAGACCCCTCGCGGTGCTGCATGGCGGTGCCACCGCGAGGCCGAGAAGGGCCCGCCCTCCGGCTCCCGGAGGGCGGGCCCGTCGGCGTTCCGGCCGGGACGCCCGCCCGCACCGGCCCGTACGGGGTGCGGGGGCGGAGGCGGACGGCGCCCCCGACGCCCTGTACGAGGCGCGGGGCGTGTGGAGCGCGACCCGTGCGCGTGGCGCTCGGCCGCGCCGTCGAGCCGGTGCCGCCGAGCCGCGGGCAGGGGCGGCGCCGGGCCGCGCGTCCCGTCCCGGAGCGCGGCCCCCGGCGCCGCTACAGGAACGCCAGATGCACCAGGCCGAAGGCGCACGCGGCCACCGCCGCCGCCGCCGGCATCGTGATGAACCAGCCGAGGACGATGTTCTTGGCGACGCCCCAGCGCACGGCGTTCACCCGCTTCGTCGCACCCACGCCCATGATCGCCGAGGTGATGACGTGGGTGGTGGAGATCGGCGCCTTGAACAGGAACGCCGTGGTGAACATGATCGACGCGCCCGTGGTCTCGGCGGCGAAGCCCTGGGGCGGGTCCAGCTCGATGATCTTGCGGCCCAGGGTGCGCATGATGCGCCAGCCGCCCGCGTACGTGCCGAGGGACAGCATCACCGCGCAGGCGATCTTCACCCAGACCGGAATCGGGTCGCCGTACTCCTCGACATCGGCGATGACCAGCGCCATCACCACGATGCCCATCGTCTTCTGGGCGTCCTGGAGGCCGTGGCCGAGGGCCATTCCGGCGGCGGAGACGGTCTGTGCGATGCGGAAGCCGCGCTTGGCCTTGTGCGGGTTGGTCCGGCGGAAGATCCACATGATCACCGTCATCACCAGGTAGCCGGCCAGCAGGCCCACCACCGGCGACACGAACATCGGGATGACGATCTTCTCCAGGACGCCGTGCCAGTACACCGTCGTACCGCCGGCCAGCGCCGCCCCCACCATGCCGCCGAACAGCGCGTGCGAGGAGGAGGAGGGCAGGCCGAAGTACCAGGTGACGAGGTTCCAGACGATCGCGCCGACCAGGGCCGCGAAGAGGATGCCCATCCCCGTCGAGCCCTCGGGCGTCTGGATCAGGCCCTCGCTGACGGTCTTGGCGACGCCGGAGCCCAGGAAGGCGCCGGCGAGGTTCATCACCGCGGCCATCGCCAGCGCCGCCCTCGGCGTGAGGGCGCGCGTGGAGACGGACGTGGCGATCGCGTTGGCGGAGTCGTGGAAGCCGTTGGTGTAGGTGAAGAAGAGCGCGACCAGGATGGTCACGACCAGAGCGAAGGTGTCCATGGACGGGCCTCAGGACTCCTTGACCGCGATGGTCTCCACCGTGTTCGCCACGTGCTCGAAGGCGTCGGCCGCTTCTTCCAGTACGTCCACGATCTGCTTGAGCTTGAGGACCTCGATGGCGTCGTACTTGCCGTTGAAGAGGTGCGCGAGCAGCTTGCGGTGGATCTGGTCGGCCTGGTTCTCCAGCCGGTTGACCTCGATCCAGTACTCGGTGAGGTTGTCCATCGTCCGCAGATGGGGCATCGCTTCGGCCGTCAGTTCGGCCGCGCGCGCCAGCACTTCGATCTGTTGTTCGACGCCCTTGGGCAGTTCCTCGATGTTGTAGAGGACGACCAGGTCGACGGCCTCCTCCATGAAGTCCATGATGTCGTCGAGGGACGAGGCGAGGGAGTAGATGTCCTCGCGGTCGAACGGCGTGATGAACGAGGAGTTCAACTGGTGGAAGATCGCGTGCGTGGCGTCGTCACCCGCGTGTTCCGCTGCCCGCATACGCTCTGCGATCTCGGCCCGGGCGGAGGCGTCCGCCCCGAGCAGTTCCATGAGGAGTTTCGAGCCGGTGACGATGTTGTCCGCGGATGCGGCGAACATGTCGTAGAAGCTCGTCTCCCTGGGGGTCAGACGAAAGCGCACGTGGGGTCCTCGGGATGCATCGGTTTCGGTCAGGCTGATGCTAGGCGCATCATCCGGCCACGGCTAATGGGCCGCCCTCCAGTGTCGCCCATCGAACACAGTGATGAGCAGGGGGGCGGCCGAGGACCCGGACCGGCCGCTGCGCACGGCATCGGCCAAGGGGCATATACCCAGCAGAATTCGTTACCATATACCCACCAGGGGTATATGTCGGCTGTCTGCTCACACAGGAGGACGCGATGACGACCACAGAGGCCGGCGCCGGGGCGCCCTCCACGGCCGTGGAGAGCGACGGGACGGACGTGGTGACCGACCACGACCGGGGCGTGCACGGCTACCACAAGCAGAAGGACGAGCACCTCAAGCGGCTGCGGCGGATCGAGGGCCAGATCCGCGGGCTGCAGCGGATGGTCGACGAGGACGTCTACTGCATCGACATACTCACCCAGGTGTCCGCCTCCACCAAAGCCCTGCAGTCCTTCGCGCTGCAGCTCCTGGAGGAGCACCTGCGCCACTGCGTCGCCGACGCGGCCCTGAAGGGCGGGGCCGAGATCGACGCGAAGGTGGAGGAGGCCACGAAGGCCATCGGGCGCCTGCTGCGGACCTGAGGATCAGTGGCCGGTGACGCGTTCCCGCTCCTCGGCCACCTTCAGCACCTTGTCGATGCTCTCCAGGCTGAGCCGCTCCCGGGCGGCCGAGGCCGCGATGATCAGCTCTCCGCACAGCTCGATCTCGGCGAGGGCCACGTGGTCCTGAACCGCCGTACCGCCGACCGGAGCCACGCGCATCACCTCATCCCTGCCGTCACCGGCTTCCTAGAGTAGGGAGCGGCCCACGCCCCGCGCATGGCACGGACGGGCTAGTTCTCGGCGTCCGGTGTGCTTGCGCACGCGGGCGGTCAGTGCTCGGCGATCCGGCCGGCGTAGATGTCCCCGGCCTTCGGCAGCCGGACGCGCGCGGGGGTGCCGAAGTCGTACAGCAGCGTCGTCGACGCGACCGCGACGGCGGTCTCCCGCTGCCCGTTGACGAAGCTGAACCGGTGCCTGACCTTGCGGATCCGCCCCTGCTCGTCGAGGTAGGCGTCGAACGGGACCACGGCGGTGGCGAACCCCTTCGCCGCCGCCGCGAGGGGCCCGCCGTTGCCGGCCGGGGCCTTCTTCGCCGCCGCCGCGAGGTCGGCGGTCCCCCGGTAGTGGCGCACCTCGGTCCCGGCGACCTCGGCCCGTCCCAGGTACGTCGCCTGCCGCGTCCCGCGCAGCACCTCGGCGGCGGCGAGCGGGTCCGTGGCGCCGCCGGTCACCAGGTTGCCGTCGGAGAGCGTCGCCGTGTCCACCCGGACCCACTTGTCGGCGGGCACCCCGGCGCCGCGGTTCTTCATGAAGAGGGCGCCCGGCGCGAGGAGTTCGGTGATCGGCCGGTTCCCGCTGGTTCCGGCCGGGTCCTGGGGGAGCAGCACCGTCAGCCGGCCGAGCCGCTCCCGGTAGTCGTACACGCCCTCGCCTCGGATGGTCACCCGGGTGCCGCCGATGGCCATCTCCATCGACGTGCGGGTCCGGGAGCTGCCCGCGTGCACCAGGCGGTCGGCGGCCCGGCGCAGCGCCCCGACCGGGTCGTCCGCGCGGGAGGCGCCGATGGCGGCACCGCTGCCGACGCAGCCGCCGGCGCCGAGACAGACGCAGGCCACGACGCCCGCCACGACCGCCGTCCCGCCGGACCTCCTGTGCTGCCGCCCGGTCATCGTCTGCCTGCCCCCAGCCGCCGTGTTCGTCCCGGACCCCGTGTCGTTCCGGTTAACGACGGGTAGGTGAGGCCGTCACGCGGCTCGTGCACACGGCGTTCACCCGCCCCCGCTAACGTTGCCGCCGTGGCGCAGCAGGACGACACGGAATCCTCCGGGAACTCCCCGGAACACCGCACGACGACGGTGGAGAGGGGCCATTTCGCCATGGCCCGCTGCACCTGCGGCTGGCGCGGCCCCGCCCGCAGGGCGAGAAGCTCGGCGCGAGCGGACGCGGAGGCCCACGGCGCGGCCGGTCCCGCCGGTCCGTGAACCGCGCCCCGCGCGGCCGTACGCCTCGAACGCCGCCTGCCAGAACCGCCCGGGCCGGGCGGACCGGCGGAGGACCTGTCGCGAAAGGAGGCGGGCCGGGCCGTACGGCCCGGACCGCCTCCTCGACCGCCCGCGGAAACCGCGGGTGCCCGCCTCAGGCGGCCAGATCACGCTCCTCGGCCCCGGCCGCCTCCCTGCGCGCTCCCGGGATCAGGGCGTCCCGTCCCGCGTACGCTCTTCCCCGCGCCCGGATCAGCCACCCCGCCCTCGGCGACCGCTCGACGGCCTTCGCCACCGGCGTCAGCAGGGCCATGGCCGGCGGCGACAGCAGCAGCGCCACCGCCGTGCCGAGCGCGAAGCCGCCCACGACGTCCGTCGGGTAGTGCACGCCCATGTAGACCCGGCAGAACCCTTCCAGCAGGGCCAGCGCGATCCCGGCGACGCCGAAGCCGCGGTGGACCACGAAGAGGGCGACCCCCATCGCCATGGTGATCGTCGCGTGGTCGCTCACGAAGGAGTAGTCGGTCTTTCCGGCCACGAGGACGTCCAGGCCCTGGTGGTCGAGGAACGGCCGCCGCCGCTCGACGAATCCGCGGATCGGCACGTTGACCAGGACCGCGACGCCCGCCGCGAGCGGTGCCCAGACCAGCCCGGCCACCGACGAGGCGGTCTCCTCGCCGGGCCGTCGGCGCACCGACCACCAGCACCCCAGCACCAGCAGCACCAGGGCGAGCAGCAGTCCGTACTCGCCGACGAACTCCATGACCCGGTCGAACCAGTGCGGTGCGTCCTTGGCCAGGCCGTTGATGTCGTAGAGCAGCTCGACGTCGGGGTTCGACCCGGATGCGGCGAGTCCAGCCATGGTGCTGCTGCCCCTTCGTCCTCTTCCGTCGGCGCGCCCGGTGCGCGCCGCTCCTGCCACCCCCGTGGTGTAGATCCGCTTCCGTGTCCAGACGTCCGCTCGGCTACGTCAACAGGAACGCACGGCTTTCGTCGATACGTTCCACACTCCACGGAATGATCACGTAGACGTTATCGAAGAGAGATACATCGCCGCAGCTCAGGGGAGGGGTTCACGCTCGGTTCACACCCTGGTGGGGAGTGCTTTCGCGCCATCTTCGGTGACCCGGGTGGCCCCGAAGTAGTCCGGGGTGTCGATCGGGTCGAACCGGATGACCGCGCCCGTGCGGGGCGCGTCGATCATGTACCCGCCGCCGACGTAGATGCCCACGTGCCGGATGGCGCGCGAGTTGGTGAGATCGTCCGAGAAGAACACCAGATCGCCCGGGAGCAGCTCGTCCCGGTCGGGGTGCGGCCCGGCGTTGTACTGGTCGTTGGCGACGCGCGGCAGCTCGATCCCGACACTGGCGTACGCGGCCTGGGTCAGCCCCGAGCAGTCGAAGCGCCCGCCCTGCGCGGCGGTGCCGGTACCGCCCCAGAGGTAGGGCGTGCCGAGCTTCTTCTGGGCGTAGTTGATGGCCCCGGCGGCCTGCTCGGAGGGGTCGACCCGGCCGACGGGCGCGGCGAAGCTCTCCGCCAGGGTGGTGATCCTCCGGACGTAGTTCCGCGTCTCCTCGTACGGCGGCACGCCCCCGTACTTGATCACCGCATAGGCCCCCGCGTTGTAGGAGGCCAGCATGTTTTCGGTCGGGTTCCCGGCCACGTCCTTGACATAGGAGGCGAGCGTGCAGTCGTACTTCGCCGCCGAGGGGATCGCGTCCTTCGGGTCCCACACGTCCCGGTCGCCGTCGCCGTCGCCGTCGATGCCGTGCGCGGCCCAGGTGCCGGGGATGAACTGCGCTATCCCCTGCGCCGCCGCCGGGCTCTGCGCCCGCGGGTTGAAGCCGCTCTCCTGGTACAGCTGGGCGGCCAGCAGGGCCGGGTTGATGGCGGAGCAGAGGTTGCCCCACTTCTGCACGAGATCCTGGTACGCGGCCGGCACCGCCCCCTTGGCCAGCGTCTTGACGCCGCCGCCGACGCCGCCCGCGAGGTTTCCGGCGACGAGGTAGACGCCGACGACGAGCAGCATCACGAAGGCGAGCCCGGAGCCCACGACAGCGGTCCCCACGATCCATGCCTTACGCATCGTCAACCGCTCCTCATCGTCCGGGAGTCCGTCGCCGTCGTCAGTGTAGGGGCGGCTCGCGCGCCACGGAATGATCACGTGCGCGGCGGGAACGCCCTCCGGCCACCTCCCGGCACGGCCGCGCGGCCCGGACCGGCCCGGCACGGCCCCGTCACGGGCGCGGGCCCGCACGGTTCCGCCGCGTTCACCGCCCACCGTCGGCGGACTGCCCGCCCCGCGGCAGGGCCCGGACGGCGTCGGGGACCCGGCCACGCCCTCCCGCGGCCCTCTCCCGCGGCCCGCCGCCGCGCCTGTGAGCCCGCGTCACCCGATTCCGCGTCACCGGCGGGCGCCGGCGGCGCCGGGTAGCCTTCACCCCGGCACACGGACGCGGCCGTTCACCCGATCAACCGTCAGAAAGCGACCACAGACCGTAAAAGGGCACAACGACGGAACCACCCGGCAGGTTTCGCCGCCACCTCATTGCCCGGCGTGACCTGCCGTGATACACAGAGTGACCATAGGGCCTTTCTTGTTCCCCGTTCCACGCCTCCCCGAGCGGCCGGCGCGGACAGGTGGCAAGGTATTCGTACGAAACCCGCCCACCAATGACGCCAAGTCGACATACGACAGCGGCATTGTCGGCGAGAATGAGCCTGACCTCTGCACGACCGCAGAGGACGCGGAACTACCCAACCAGGGGCGGTGACTTACATGCTCTTTGCGGCCGACAAGGGAGACATCAACACCATCATCGGCGGGATCGCTCCGGACTGGGGCCCCTTCGGCAGCCTGGGCAACGAGGCCAAGGTGATGATCGAGGTGGTGATGGCGGTCGCCATCCTGCTCTGCCTCGCCATCGCCATCTGGGGCGCCGCGAAGCAGCGCATCGGGGCCACCGCGCTCCGCGACACCTTCAGCGCCGAGCAGGGCAAGGGCCTGATCATCGCGGGTCTGACGGGCGTCTTCATCATCGGCTCGCTCGGCACGCTCTTCACCATCGTGTACGGGATGGCCGTGTAACCGGGCCACCGGCGTGCCCGGCGCGCGGCGCACGGTCGGCATCGTCAGTCCGCCAGTCCCGTCCGGGCACGCCCGGCTCCCCCTCCGTCCCACCCGCCCGTCGTGCCCACCGGCTGAGGTTGCGTTTCCCTGATGTCGAGTCACCACACCGCGCCCGCGCGGGAACCAGCACGGCTACCGTCGTACTGCTACGGCATTCGGTACGCGGTGTTTCCGCACGACGTCGAGGGGGCGCACGCGGCATGAGTCTCGGGGACGAGCACGAGGCCTCCGGCGGCTACGGCGGCACGGGGCAGACACGGACGCGGCTGCCCGACACCGGCGCCGACCTGTACGGCGGCGCGCGGCGCGCCGGCCGGTCGTCGTCGCGCAGCCTGGTCACGGTGGTCGGCGTGGTGGTCCTGCTCATCGCCGCGATCGCCTTCGCGAACCGCGGCGGGGACGGTGCGCCCGCCGACGGCGGCACGCGGGAGAAGCCGGAGGCGGCGGCCACCGCGCCCTCCGGGAAGCAGCCGGTGCGGACGAAGGCGGACGGGATCCCGACGGGCTTCGCCCGCGACCGGCAGGGAGCCCAGAGCGCGGCGGCGAACTACGCCGTGGTGCTGTGGTCCGACCGGATGCTCAACGCCGGGGAACGCCACCGGATCCTCGAGACCACCGCCGACCCGAGCGCGCTGGACCGCCTCAGGTCCGGCTTCGACGCCAACTACTCGGCGGACTTCCTCGAGAACGTCGGCCTCGACGAGGACGGCAACGCCCCCCGGGGGCATACGCTCGTCAACCGCACGCTGCCCGTCGGCACCAAGGTCACCTCGTTCAGCACCGCCACGGCCACCGTCGAGGTGTGGTGCAACGGCCTGTTCGGCCTGGCCGGCGAGGACTCCACCACCCCGGTGACCAGCGGCTGGTTCACCGTCACCTTCAAGCTGAACTGGCGCGACGGCGACTGGAAGATCCTGGAGGCGAGCCAGCGGACCGGCCCGACCCCCATCACCGGAGACGACCCCGTCTCGGGCGCCGAGGAGATCGGCGAGGCTGTCAAGGAGTTCGGAGGGTTCACCTATGCGCGCTGACCGGCACCGCGTGCTCCAGCTCACCGGCCTCGTGGCCGTCGCTCAGGCGTCCGCCGTCCTGCTGGCCCAGGGCGCGCTCGCCGCGCCCACGCCGACCCCCACGCAGAGCTTCGACTGCTCCCTGCTCGCCCCCGCGGCCAGGAAGCACTGCGAGGAGCGCGGCGGCTCCGACAGCGGCGGTTCCTCCGACGGCCCGCTCGACCCCACCTCCGCCCTCGACCCCCTCTCCTCCCTCGCCAAGGGCTTCGCCAAGGCCGCCTCCTGGACCGTCGACCAGCTCAGCGCCGCCGTCGAGGACACCGCGAGCGTCGACTTCACCAACCTGACGTTCCTGAAGCACTACGCGGTGGTCTTCGCGGCCTCGACGATCCTGACGCTCCTCCTCTGGCTGCTGGCGGTGGCCAAGAGGGCCGTCCGGGGCGTTCCGTTCGCGACGGCCCTGTCGGAAGCCGTCGGGTTCCTCTGGCTCACGGTGCTGGCCTCGGCCTTCACACCGCTCGTCCTCTACACGGTCGTCTCGGCGACCGACGCCGTCAGCGACGTCCTCGCACAGGCCACCGGCAACCAGACGGACGCGTTCTTCGGCACGTTCTCCGAGGCCCTCAGCAGGGGAACCGACATCGGCGGCGGCCCGATCATGCTGATGCTGGTGTCGCTGGTCTCCATCGTCGCCGCGGGCGTCCTCTACCTGGAGCTGTACCTGAGGGCGGTACTGCTGTACGTCGGCGCCCTGCTCGGCGTCGTGGTCTACGCGGGCCTGGTGGACAAGGACCTGTGGGGGCACGTCCGCCGCTGGGTCGGCATCATGATCGCGGTCATCCTCGTCAAGCCGGTCATCGTCATCGTCCTCGGCCTCGCCGGCGCCCTGTCCGCCGAAGAGGGGCCGGACTCCCTGGCCGCCGTCGTCTCCGGCCTCGCCATCATCCTGCTCGCCATCTTCGCCTCGGCGATGATCTACCGCTTCGTCCCCGGCTTCGGCGACGAGATCGCCGGCTCCCGCAACAACCGCATCATGCGGAACGCCGAGAGCAAGGCCGCCGCCGTCATCAGCTCCCCGGCCACCCTGGTCGCCCAGGGCATCAAGACCCACAGCTCCCGGGCGGACAACACCGGCGGCCAGGCCGCCGCGGGCTCCGCCCCCCGCCCGACGAACCCCGCCTCCGGCGGAGTCGCCGCGCACAGCACGCGCGCCTCGAACGGCGGCGGACCCGTCCCCTCCGCCGCACCCGCCCCCCGTTCGAGCAGCCCGGTGAACACTCCGCACGCCAGCAACACCCGCAACAGCAGTACCAACCGCACGGGAGGTGAAGGGCGTTGACGACCGAGTCCCACGCGTCCCATCCGGTCACGCCCCGCCGTACGTATCTGATCGGCCGCGCCCGGCCGAACGCGATCATCGGCCGGAACCGCGAGACCGGCGAGATCGCGCTCATCGTCGTGGGCGCGTTCCTCGGCATGATGTGCGGGCTCCTCGTCCCCGTCCTGTCCCTGCGCATCGTGCTGCTGGCGGGCTTCCCGATGCTCGCGCTGGCGGCGGTCTACGTGCCGTACAAGCGGCGGACGTTCTACAAGTGGTTCGAGATCAACCGCAGCTACAAGCGGACCCTGAAGCAGGGGGCCGTCTACCGCTCCACCGCGATGGAGGCGGGCACCCGGCTCGACGGGCGAGAGGTCGAGATCGGGCCGCCGCCCGGCATCGGCCGCATCACCTGGCTGTCCGCGCCGTTCGGCCCGGACGAGATCGCCGTGCTCCTGCACGCCGACCGCAAGACCGTCACCGCCGCCATCGAGATCGAGGGGCCCGGCGTCGGCCTGCGCGACTCCGAGGACCAGGAGGCCCTGGTCGACCGCTTCGGCACGCTGCTGAAGCACGTCGCCAACGGCGACGGCTTCGTGACGCGGCTGCAGATGCTGGCCCGCACCCTGCCCGCCGACCCCGACGCCCACGCCAAGGACGTCGCCGCCCGCGGCGACGACCGGTCCCCGGCATGGCTGCAGCAGTCCTACGACCAGCTGCTGTCGATGGTGTCGACCAGCAGCGAGCAGCACCGGGCCTACCTCGTCGCCTGCATGCACTACACGCGCGAGCTCGCCGCGGAGGCCCACGCGATGGCGCGGGCGGCCCGCGCGCACGGCGGCCGGGTGGACCGGGACGCCGGGCTCGCCGTCGTCATGGCCCGCGAGCTGACCGACATCTGCTCACGGCTGCAGGAGGCGGACATCCGGGTGCGCCAGCCGCTCGGACAGAGCCGGCTGGCCTCCCTCATCCACTCCATGTACGACCCGGACCACCCCATCGACCACATCCAGGCGATGAGCAAGCGCAACGCCTGGCCGGCCGAGCTGGACGCCACCGAGCCCACCTACCTGATGGCCAAGACCCGGGAGTCGTCCACCCGCGCCCCCTGGTGCCACGCCACCGCCTGGATCAAGGAGTGGCCGATGACCCCGGTGGGCGTCAACTTCCTCGCACCGCTCCTCGTCCACACCCCGGACGTCATCCGGACGGTCGCCGTGACGATGGACCTGGAGCCCACCGAGGTGGCCATCGAACGCATGCTGACCGAGAAGACCAACGACGAGGCCGAGGCCTCCCGCGCCGCCAAGATGAACCGGACCGTGGACCCCCGGGACATCGCCGCCCACAACCGCCTCGACCAGCGGGGCGAGGACCTCGCGAGCGGCGCGGCCGGCGTCAACCTCGTCGGCTACATCACCGTCTCCTCCCGCTCTCCCGAAGCCCTGGCCCGCGACAAGCGGACGATAAGAGCCTCGGCCGGCAAGTCGTACCTGAAACTGGAGTGGTGCGACCGCGAGCACCACCGCGCCTTCGTGAACACTCTTCCGTTCGCCACCGGCATCCGAAGGTAGGGGCTGAGTCCTGATGCGGGATCCGCTGTCCGTCCTCACCGAGGCCTTCACGTCCTTCCTGTTCGGGAAGGTCGAGACGACCCGGCTCCCGGTGCGCACCTCCACGGGCCAGGCCCAGGCGGTCTACCTGCCGACCGCCGCGCCCGGCCTCGGCGACTCCGGCGTCATCATCGGCCGCGAGGTCTACTCCGGGAAGGGCTACATCTACGACCCCTTCCAGCTGTACGGCCAGCAGCTGCCCGCCCCGCACTGGCTGGTCCTCGGCGAGTCCGGCAACGGCAAGTCGGCGCTGGAGAAGACGTACGTGCTGCGCCAGCTCCGCTTCCGCGACCGGCAGGTCGTGGTGCTGGACGCGCAGGGCGAGGACGGGGTCGGCGAGTGGAACCTGATCGCGCAGGAGCTGGGGATAACGCCGATCCGGCTGGACCCGATGGCCGCCCTGGACCACGGCATCCGGCTCAACCCGCTGGACCCGTCGATCACGACCACCGGCCAGCTGGCCCTGCTGCGGACCATCATCGAGGTCGCCATGGGGCACGGCCTCGACGAACGCTCCGGCTTCGCGCTCAAGGTCGCGCACGCCTACGTCAACGCGACCGTCGCCGACCGGCAGCCGGTGCTGTCCGACATCGTCGACCAGCTGCGGCATCCCGAACCGGAGTCGGCGCAGGCGATGAACGTCGACCTGGACGACGTACGGGCGTGGGGCCTGGACGTGGCGCTGGTGCTGGACCGGCTGGTCGACGGTGACCTGCGGGGCATGTTCGACGGACCGACGACGGTCGGCATCGACCTGGACGCCCCGCTGATCGTCTTCGACCTGTCCCACATCGACCGCAACTCCATCGCCATGCCGATCCTGATGGCGATCGTCGGCGTGTGGCTGGAGCACACCTGGATCCGCCCCGACCGCAAGAAGCGCATCTTCCTGGTCGAGGAGGCCTGGCACATCATCAACAGCCCGTTCGTGGCGCAGCTGTTCCAGCGGCTGCTGAAGTTCGGCCGGCGACTGGGCCTGTCGTTCGTGGCGGTCGTGCACCATCTGTCCGACGTGGTGGACGGGGCGGCGGCCAAGGAGGCGGCGGCCATCCTGAAGATGGCCTCGACCAGGACGATCTACGCCCAGAAGGCCGACGAGGCGCGGGCGACGGGCCGGGTGCTGGGGCTGCCGAGATGGGCGGTGGAGATCATCCCGACGCTGACGCCCGGTATCGCGGTGTGGGACGTCAACGGCAACGTCCAGGTCGTCAAGCACCTGGTGACGGAGACCGAGCGCCCGCTGGTGTTCACCGACCGCGCCATGACCGAGTCGGCCAGCGACCCGGTGGACGACGCCCTGCGCGCCGCCGAGCGGGAGGCGGAGGAGCGGGCGGCGGCCTTCGTGGAGCAGCACCTCGGCGACTCGGAATCGACGGTGGCGTAAGGGGGCGGACGGCGTGAGAGCGGACGAGCGGCGCAGCGGCGGCCAGGGCGGCATCCCCGACGGCCTGCTGATCGGCATCCTCGCCTTCCTCCTCGGCATGACCCTGCTGGTGTGGACGGCGACGGGTCTGGCCGGCTGGTTCGCCCACGGCTCCTGGCCCGCCGGCGTCACCTTCACCCGCACCCCTCTGGCGATGCGCCACCTGATGGGCGCGCCGCACGACGTCCCCGGCGCCTGGCCGGACACCCCGGCGGGCGAGCTGTCGGGGTACGGCCTGTTCTGGGGGCTGTTCATCGGCCAGCTGATGGTGCTGCTCGTGCTGACCGTGTTCGTGATGGGCACGGTGGCCCGCTGGCGGGCCGTACGGCAGAGCCGGCGGGCGGAGCGGCGGGCTGCGGCCACCGAGCGGACGCCCGCGCCACGCCACCGCGAGGCTCCCGAGCCACGCCACCACGAAGTGCCCGCGCCGCGCACGGAGCCGGAACCCGCGCAGTCACCGCACCTGCAGCCCCCGCGGCCGCCCCGGCCCGAGCCGCCCGCCCTCCTGTTCGCCGGGGAGCGCCCGGGCGGTGGGGAAAGGATCCTTCTGGGCACCCGGGAGAGCCGCCAGGCCACCGCGGCCCAGGCCGTACGCGAGGCGGAGGGCCCCGTCCTCGTCGTCACCTCCAACCCGGCCCTGTGGGCGGAGACGAAGGACGCCCGCGCCAAGCTCGGCCCGACCCTCCTGTACGACCCCACCCACCTGTGCGACACGCCCGCACGCCTCCACTGGTCCCCGACCCGCGGCTGCGAGGACAAGCAGACCGCCGCGGAGCGGGCGGCGGCCCTCCTCGCACCGGTCCGCCCCACCGCCCGCCTCGACCAGGCCGTCAGCGACACGGCCGCGACGCTGCTGCGCAGCTTCCTGCACGCCGCCGCCGTCGACGACCGCACGGTCCGCCACGTCCACCGCTGGTGCCAGGGCGCCCAGGTCCAGGACGCCGTGCGCATCCTCCGTACGCACCCCAAGGCGGCCGCCGGCGCGGCGGGCGAGCTGGAAGCCGCCCTCACCGGGCATCCGGAGCGCCGGGACATCGCCCAGGAGCTGACCGGCCGGGCGCTGTCCGCGTTGTCCACGGTCAACGTGCGCGAGGCGTGCACTCCGCATCGAGGTGATGCCCTCGCCCTGGATTCCTTCGCCGCCGAAGGGGGCACGCTTTATGCGCTCGGTGAATCCATCGAGGACCCCAGGACGAACCCGGGCGCGATGCCCCTCCTGACGGCCCTCGTCTCCAGCGTGGTCGAGCGCGGCCGGCGCATGGCCGAACGGTCATCCTCCGGTCGGCTCGACCCACCAATGACGCTCGTCCTGGACGACGTCGCCGCCGTCGCTCCGCTTCCCCAGCTCCCGGAGCTGCTGGCCACGGGAGCGGACCGGGGCCTGCCGACCCTGGCCCTGCTCCGGTCCCGCGAGCAGGGCCGCGCCCGCTGGCCGCACGACGAACTCCCCGTATGACCGGTCGTCCGGCCCCGGTCGCCGGGACGCCGCGGGAAGGCCCGCGGAAAGCGGCCGTACGTCCGGTCCCGGCGCCGGGCGCCCCGGACCTCACCCCCGCTCGATCACGAACTCCAGCTCACGCTCTCCGGGACGCTTCGCCAGCGGCACGATCACCCCACTCGGCTCGAACCCCACCTTGCGGTAGAACCGCAGTGCCCGGCCGTTCTCCTCGTGCACGATGAGCCGCACCCGCTCGGCCCCCGCCGCCCACGCCCATTCCAGGGCCGCGTCGAACAGCACCTCGGTCAGCCCGTTCCCCCGTTCCTCGGGCCGTACGAACACGCCGACCACGTGCCCCTGTTTCCGTTCGACGGGGAACCCGGCCCAGTCGGTCGTCCCCGGCTCCTCCAGCAGCACGGTCAGCGTCCCGACCCAGGTTCCGTCCGGGGCCTCGGCGATGATCTGCTGCGCGCCGGCCGCCCCTTCGGCGACCCTTGCCGTCCGCTCCTGCCAGAAGGAGTCCGGCTTGGCGACGGCCTCGTCGTACGTCTCGAGGAAGGCGAGGTGCGCGACCGGATCCCGCAGCGCGGCGAGTCTCAGTTCCTTCGCGGCGGGCCACTCCTCGGCACGGACGGACCGGATCACATAGTTCATGCGGGCCACCGTAGTACCCCAGTACGGCACCGCTCATCCCGATGGGCAGCCGGTGCGACGTCCGCCGCTCCGCCCACGGCCGGCGGACGCGCCCGCGCCGGCCGGCCGGAAGGGTCCGGAAATGCAGAAAGCCCCGCACCGGAAGGTGCGGGGCTTTCCCACAAATCGTTCGGCGGCGTCCTACTCTCCCACAGGGTCCCCCCTGCAGTACCATCGGCGCTGTAAGGCTTAGCTTCCGGGTTCGGAATGTAACCGGGCGTTTCCCCTACGCTATGACCACCGAAACACTATGAAACTGACAACCGGAAACGGCCGTTCGTGGTTTCAGAACCAACACAGTGGACGCGAGCCTCTATGGACAAGCCCTCGGCCTATTAGT